>NZ_JBIUCF010000017.1:0-249507 GCF_044593615.1 Nonomuraea sp. NPDC051941 | reverse complement strand
CCGCGCCTACACCCTGGAAGGCAAACGGGTCTCCTACGTGGAGTCCTCCGCCGCGCTGACAGCGTGGAAGAAGGCGCCCGAGCTGGCGTTCCTGGCCGAGGTGTCGTCGGTGCCGTTGCAGCAGGCACTGCGCCACCTCCAAGCGGCGTTCGCGAACTTCTTCGCGCGCAGGGCGAAGTACCCGACCTTCAAGAGCAAGAAGAAGGCACGCGCGAGCGCGGAATACACCCGCTCGGCGTTCCGCTGGCGCCAGGGCCGGCTCTTTCTGGCGAAGATGGATGCGCCGCTGGACATCGTGTGGTCGCGTCCGCTGCCCGAGGGGGCCGAGCCGTCCACGGTCACGGTGTCGAGGGACGCGGCCGGGCGGTGGTTCGTGTCCCTTCTGGTGGAGGAGAAGGTCTCGCCGTTGCCGCCGGTCGAGGCGTTGGTGGGCGTGGACGCGGGTATCACGGTGCTGGCCACGCTCTCGACCGGTGAGAAGATCGTCAACCCGCGTCACGAGCGTGCCGACCGGCGCAAGCTGGCCCGCGCTCAGCGATCGCTCGCCCGTAAGGAGAAGGGATCGAACAACCGGGCCAGGGCCCGGCTGCGCGTGGCGAAGGTGTACGCCCGGATCGCCGACCGGCGGCGTGACTTCCTGCACAAGCTTTCGACTCGGCTCGTCCGTGAGAACCAAACGGTCGTGATCGAGGATCTCACCGTCCGCAACATGGTCAAGAACCGCTCGCTGGCCCGCGCCATCTCGGATGCGGCCTGGCGCGACCTGCGGGCGATGCTGGAGTACAAGGCGGCTTGTTACGGGCGCACGCTGGTGGCGGTGGATCGCTGGTTCCCTTCCTCCAAGCTGTGCTCGGCCTGCGGGAGCCTGCAAGAGGCGATGCCGTTGAACGTCCGGGAATGGACCTGCGGCTGCGGCGCGGTCCACGACCGGGACGTCAACGGTGCGAAGAATGTGCTCGCCGCCGGGCTGGCGGAGAGCTGAAACGCCTGTGGAGCTGGTGTAAGACCTCACGAGAGTCCTCTCGGGCGGGCGACCGGCGGTGAAGCAGGAAGGTCAACCGGCGACGGTTGGAATCCCCCTTGTTTACGAGGGGGAGGAGGTCAATTCAGGGCTTGTCCTGCCGTGTTCTCGCCCGGCAGCCGCACGCCGCCTTCGGCAATGCAGGCATGTTCGCCGTGCCTTCCATCGAAACGGACTGTTCTTCATGAGATCAAATTCCAACCGCTCGTCGTCTCCTACGTTCGTGCTGGTCCACGGCTCCGGCGCCAGTTCTTTCATGTGGGCTCCCGTCCAGCGCGAGCTGGCGTTGCTCGGTCACCGCAGCTTCGCCGTCGATCTGCCGGGACATGGCCTCGACGCGCAGTACCCGCTCGCCTACCAGGCCCCCCAGGACCTCGACGCGTGGGCGGTCGAACCGTCCACGCTGGCCGGGGTCACCCTGCAGCACAACGTCGACACGGTCGTCGACGTGGTCCGACGCGTGGCGGAGCACGGGCCCGTGGTGCTGGTGGCGGCCAGCCTCGGCGGCGTGACCATCACCGGCGTGGGCAACGCGATCCCCGAGCTGGTGAACCGGCTCGTCTACATCTCCGCCTGGTCGTGCGTGCAGCGCTCCAACCCGATCGAGTACATGCAGGAGCCCGAGTTCGCCGACAACCTGATGGGCCCGCTGGCCGCGTTCAACGTCGGCGACCCCGCTCAGCTCGGCGTCGGCCGGGCCAATTACCGCACCGCGGACGTGGAGCTGCTCGACGCGCTCAAGGCCGCGACCATGGCGGACGTCAGCGACGAGCGGTTCCGTGCCTTCCTCAACATCCTGCAGCCGGACGAATCGATCGCGGTGATGACGGCCGACGCCCGCGTCCAGGCCGGCACCTGGGGCACGATCGCCCGCACCTACATCCGCCTCACCGGCGACCGATCCCTCCCGATCGCCATGCAGGACCGGCTGATCGCCGAAGCGGACGCCCTGACGCCCGGCAACCCGTACGAGGTGCACACGCTGGACACGTCACACGTGGGGTTCCTGTTCAGGGCCGATGAGGTGGCCGCCATTCTGGACAAGGCCGCAATCTAGCAAGGCCGGAAGGGCTCTGAAGGTGCCTGTGGCGGCTGAGCTGCCCGAGCGGGCTCAATCACGCAGCAGGGCGCACAGCTCGTCTGTCGCGTCATCGAGCGAACCGGCGCCGTCGACCACCAGGTCGGCGTACTCCGGCGGCTCGTAGGCCTGGCCGAGGCCGGTCAGGTTCGGCAGCGTGCCGGCCTTCGCCTGGGCGTACAGGCCCTTCGGGTCCCGGCGCGCGCACACCTCGGCCGGGGTGTCCACCCAGACCTCGGCGAAGTCGCCCGGCTGGAACAGGCTCTTGGCCACCGCCCGATCCGTCCGGAACGGCGAGACCAGCGCGACGATCACGATCAGCCCGGCGTCCAGCAGGATGCGGGCCAGCTCGGCGACCCGGCGCACGTTCTCCGCGCGATCCTCCGGGGTGAACCCGAGGTCCTTGTTCAGCCCGCTTCGGACGTTGTCGCCGTCGAGCACGTACGTGTGCAGTCCCATGGCGTGGAGCCGCCGCTCCAGCGCGTTGGCGATCGTCGACTTGCCGGCGCCCGGCAGGCCGGTCAGCCACAGCACCTTGGCCCGCTGCCCCTTCAGCCGCTGCCTGGCGTCGCGGTCGACGGTGTAGGCGTGCGGAACGACGTTGCGGCCGCGCCGCAGCGCGTGCCGGACCATGCCGGCCGCCACGGTCTCCTTGCTGACCCGGTCCACGAGCAGGAAGCTGCCCGTGTCCCGGCACGTCCGGTAGCCGTCCAGGCAGATCGGGGTGTCGGTCGTCAGCTCGACCGTGCCGATGTCGTTGAGGCCGAGCGTACGCGCGGCGAACTGCTTGCCGGACACCACGTCCATCCGGCCGCGCACGGTCGTGACCACGGCGGGCACGGTCCGCGACCCGGCCAGCAGCAGGTAGGAGCGGCCGTGCCGCACCGGCTCCTCGGCGGTCCAGACCATCGTGGCGGAGTACGCCGAGGCCGGGGAGAGCCCGTCGCCGAGGGCGGCCGGCGTGGTCAGCAGGTCACCGCGACGGACGTCGACGTCACCGGCCAGCGTCACCGTCACCGGGGTGCCGGGGGAGGCCCGGTCGAGGTCGCCGCCGCCGGGGCCGAGCACCCGGTCGATCCTCGACTCGATGCCGCTGCCGGCGACCGCGACGGTGTCGCCCGGTCGGACCGGGCCGCCGACCACCGTGCCCGCGAAACCACGGAAGTCGTCCGCCCGGATCACGTACTGGACGGGCAGCCGGTAGCCGTCGGCGCCGTCCGGTCGCGGCGGGCCGGGCGGCTCCCAGGCGGACAGCGCGCCGAGCAGCGTCGGCCCGTCGTACCAGGGCAGGTTCGGCGACGGGTCGACGACGTTGTCCCCATCGAGTGCGCTGGCCGGGATCACGCTCGCCGCCATGTCGAGGCCGTTCGCCGCCGACAGCACCTCGCTCGCGAGCCGGTCGAACACCGCCCGGTCGTAGCCCACCGCGTCGAGCTTGTTGACCACCGCGATGACGGCCCGCACGCCCATCAGCGCGCAGATCGCCAGGTGCCGATGGGTCTGCTCGCGGACCCCTTTGGTGGCGTCGACGAGTAACACGGCGACGTCCGCGGTGGAGGCCGCGACCGCCATGTTGCGGGTGTACTGCTCGTGTCCCGGCGCGTCGGCGATGATCACCCGGCGCCCGGACGGCAGGTCCAGGAAGAGGTGGGCGACGTCGATGGTGATGCCCTGCTCGTGCTCCGCCTCCAACCCGTCGGTCAGCAGCGAATAGTCGACCGCTCCGGCCGGAATCGTGGAACCGCCGCGCCTGGTCCGCCGCGCGTAGTCGAGCCGGTCCTCGGTGGCGCTGCCGGTGTTGGCGAGCAGCCGGCCGATGAGGGTGGACTTGCCGTCGTCGACCGAGCCACAGGCGACCACTCGAAGCACTGAAATCATCAGAAGTACCCCTCCGACTTCTTGCTCTCTATGGATGTGCCGCCCTCGCCGTCGATGAGCCGGCCGGCGCGTTCGGACCTCCGGTCGAGCCGCATCTCGTCGATGACCTCGTCGAGGTTCTCGGCCTTCGACTCGACGGCCGCGGTGAGCGGGTAGCAGCCGAGGGTGCGGAAGCGTACCTGGCGCAGCAGCGGACGTTCGCCGGGCGACAGCGGGAAGCGCTCGTCGTCCACCATGATCAGCGATCCGTTCCGCTCGACGACCGGGCGTGGTGCGCTGAAGTACAGCGGCACCACGGGGATGCCCTCCCGCCTGATGTAGCGCCAGACGTCCAGCTCCGTCCAGTTCGACAGCGGGAACACCCGCATCGACTGGCCGTCGGCCAGCTCGGTGTTCGCCCACCACCAGAACTCCGGCCGCTGCGAGCGCGGCTCCCAGCGGTGCCCGGGCTCGCGCAGCGAGAAGATCCTTTCCTTCGCCCGCGACCGCTCCTCGTCGCGCCGCGCGCCGCCGATCGCCGCGTCGAACCCGCTGTCGTCGAGCGCCTGGCGCAGCGCGACGGTCTTCATGATCCGCGTGTACTCGTGCGCGCCGTGGGTGAACGGCGTGACCCGCTCCGGGTTGGTGTGCACCCGCAGGTCGAGCTCCAGCCGCCTGGCCGTGTCATCCCGGAAGGCGATCATCTCGCGGAACTTCCAGCGGGTGTCGATGTGCAGCACGGGAAACGGCATCCGGCCGGGCGCGAACGCCTTGGTCGCCAGGTGCAGCAGCACCGAGGAGTCCTTGCCGATCGAATACAGCAACACCGGCCGGCGAAAGGCCCCGGCGACCTCGCGCAGCACGTGGATCGCCTCGGCTTCGAGCATGTCCAGGACGTCTTCTTCGGCCACGTATCGGCCCTCCGTCGTCGCTAACCGTTCTTCGGTGGTCCGGCCGCCGGTCGCGGTGTCGAGCGACCTCAAGGGCGGCCGGCGGATCGGTCTCCTGATCCCCGCGGCCATGCTCTTCTATAGTAACCTATAAAAGCGTTATATCGGTTATTCGAGCCAGATCGGCGGTGCGGCGATGAATACCCTGACGGTCAAAGAGCTGTCCGAGAAGACCTGGGACGACTTCGAGGCGGTTCTCGGGACGAACGGAGGTGCCCGCGGGTGCTGGTGCATGCACTGGCGGCTGTCCATCGCGGAGTGGACGGAAGGAAAGGGCGCGGGAAACAAGCAGGCCATGAGGCGTCTCGCCCAGCACGATCCGGTGCCCGGCGTCGTCGTCTACGAGAACGACACGCCGGTGGCATGGTGCTCGCTCGGGCCGCGTTCGTCGTTCCCGAGACTTGAGCGTTCGCCGCTGCTCGCGAACGTCGACGACGAGCCGGTCTGCGCGATCACGTGCATCTTCGTGCAGAGAAAGCATCGCGGCTCCGGGCTGCTGCCGGACATTCTCGAAGCCGTCTGCGAGTACGCGGCCTCCGCGGGTTACCCGACCGCCGAGGGCTATCCGATCGAACCTCGCGACGGCAAACGCGCGGGCGCGGACACGGCGATGACCGGGATAGCCAGCGCCTTCCTCGGCGCCGGATTCTCCGAGGTGGCCCGCCCGCGTGGCGATCGGCCGATCATGCGGCGCAAGCTCCGCGCCGCCGGATGACGCGAGAAGCGATCAGTGGTGCGTTCGGCCCTGCCGGTGGCGGCGCGCCTTCTCGCGATTGCCGCAGATGTTCATGCTGCACCAGCGGCGGCGTCCGCCCCGCGAGGAATCCAGGAACAGCCAACCGCATCTCCCGCAGGCCCTGATCCGGTCGCGCGGAAGGGTGAACAGCGCCTGGACCACCAGCAAGGACAAGGCCGCGGGGATCGCTCCCGGCGCCGTCCAGTCCACGGTGAAGCGGTCGAGCGCGGCATCGATCTGCTGGACCTGCTCGGCCCGTACGCCCGTACCGGCCCGTTCGAGAAGCGCGCCGAAAGGTTCGGCCGGCACCGCCTCGCCGTGCGCGACCGCGCTGAACACGGCCCACGCCTGTTCGCGAACGGCCTGAACCTCCGGCACGAGGCCGCTCGCGGACGCCTCCGTCAAGGACGGCACCTCCTCGAACAACCCCGCGGACGCGCACCACGTCAAGACGTCCGAGGGTGCTTTCAGCAGCTCGCCGTCCTCGGCCGGATGTGTGCGATCGAAGACGGTGTTCGTGAGGTCCAGGACCGGGTGGCCGCCGATGAAGTGGGCGTCCTGCCAGGGTGACCGGGCCTTGGAAGCAAAAGTAACCATTATAAGTAGTATATATGGTTCTTGCTCGCGGGCCAGGGCGCACCGGGAGTCCGATCTACGTGACCTCTCCCTTGAAGCGTCTCCGGAGAAGGACGGTCGTGATGACCGCCGCGACCGCGAATCCGACCGAGCACCAGAGAGACCAGCGCCAGCCCGCGAGGACGGCATCGCTTCCACCGGTGACCCTGGCGAAGTGGGCCGCCACCGACGTCACGACTCCGACGCCCACGGCCAGCCCCAGCTGCTGGGAGACGTTGATCAGAGCGCCGGCCGTGGCCCGCCGCCCCTCGTCGGCCCCGTTCGTGCCGGCGATGCTGGTCGTGATCAGCGCGAGGATGTGGCCGAAGGCGTTCACCGAGGTGCCGATCAGGACGAGAGCGAGTCCGTAGCCTTCCGGCAGGCCCACCATGATCAGAATGCCGAACGTCTCGATGACGATTCCGGAAAGGAGAACGCGGTAAAGCCCGAAGCGCTCGACCAGCCTGCCCGCGTAGATTCCGGTGACGATCGCGATCGCGCCTGAGACCGCGAACGTCAATCCGGTCGTGAGCGCGCCCAGACCGAGATGCGTCTGAAGGTAGAGGGTGAGAATGAACAGCATTCCGCCGTAGGAGCAGATCAGCAGGACGTTGACCAGGTTGGCCGCGCCGATGGCGGAGGTGCGGAAGATGGAGATCGGCACGAGGGCGCTGTCCTTCCGCGACTCCACCCAGACGAACAGGGCCACGGCAGGCACCGCGATCCCGGCGGAGAGGATGATCGGAGCCGACAGCCAGCCGTACTTCTCCCCGTCGGTGAGGGCGAACACCAGCGCGACCATGCCCGTGGTCGCCAAGGCGACCCCGATGAGATCGAGATGGCGGGATGCGTGCGTATCCCGGCTCTCATCGAGATAGGCCCTCGCGAGCAGACCGGCGACCAGGACGATGGGCACGTTGATCAGGAAGACGGACCGCCAGCCGGCGTACTCGGTGAGAACGCCCCCGAGCACCATGCCGGAGACGAACCCAGCCGACAGCGCCGACCCGTAGATGCCGAGAGCGCGTTCGCGTTGCGCTCCTTCCGGGACGGCCGCCTGGAGCAGCCCCAGACCCGCCGGGGCGATGAACGCGGCGGCGACCCCCTGCAAGGCGCGGCCCGCGATGAGAGCCGCCGGCGACCAGGCGAGGCCCGCAAGGAGCGAAGCGAGAACGAAGCCGGCCATGCTCCAGATGAACACCCGCTTTCTCCCGAACAGATCGGCGATCCTTCCCCCGAGGAGGAGGAAGCCGCAGAAAGCGAGGGGATAGGCGGAAAGAACCCAGGCGAGGCCGCCTCCGGTGAATTCCATGCCCTCGCGAATGCTCGGGGCGGCGACGTTGATGATCGAATAGTCAAGGGCGACCAGGAACTGGGTGCCGCAGATGACGGTGAGCTGCCAGAACTGCCGGGACTGGAATCTGCTCTCCACCCTTCCAGTCGCGTGCGACGATGCTTCGCTCATTTCACATCCCTTTCGCGGGAGTCGGGTCGAGGAACATCCGGTGAAGGTGCGTCACCGCGTCGAGTACGTCGTGCTCGGCGCAGGTGATGGAGATCCGCCGGGCATGGACGCTCATGTCCCGCACCGCGACGCCATGGGCCTTGAGCGTGTCGAGAAGGAGCCCCACCAGGGGATGGCGGGTACGGAACCCGCGGCCCACCAACGACACCTTCCCCACAGGCCCGGACCAACGGCATCCGGTGAAGGCGTCGCGCAGGTCGGCGAGCACCCCGTCGACCTGGTCCCGGTCGGCGGCGTTCACGACGAACCGCAGCGAACACGGGGTGTCGGCGAAGCCGAGCAGGTCCACGTGCAGCAGCGGATCGGCCAGCGCGGCGGCGATCGCGGTCAGGGCGGTGGGGTCGACTCCGTCGAGCCGGCAGCGGAGCTGACCGGTCCGGTGGGCGACGCCGACGGCGGTGAACCGCTCGCCGTCGAGCGGTGCGGCCGAGCGCAGGCCGGTCACCCAGGTGCCGGCCGTCTCGGTCGTGCTGGATCGGACGTGAACGGGGACGCGATGGGTGCTGGCGTACTGCACGCTGGAATGCGCGAGCACCGTGGCGCCGCCGGCGGCCAGCTCGGCCATGTCCTCGTAGGAGAGATGGTCCAGTTTGCGGGCGTCGGCGATGAGTCGCGGATCGGCGGTGAACACGCCCTCGACGTCGGTGAATATCTCGCACGCCTCGGCCCGCAGCGCCGCGGCCAGGGCCACGGCGGTGGTGTCGGAGCCGCCTCGGCTCAGCGTGGTGAGCTCGCCGCTGTCCGCGGCGATGCCCTGGAAACCGGTCACCACAGGGACATGGCCGGTCGCGACGCATTCGCGGATCCGCACCGGGTCGACGCTGACGATGCGTGCGCAGCCGTGCACTCCGTCGGTGATGATGCCGCCGTCCCGCGCGCTGAACGACCGGGCAGGCACGCCCAGTTCGTGCAGCGCCAGGGCGAGCGCGGCCGCGGAGGCCTGCTCACCGGTGCTGAGCAGGAGGTCCAGCTCCCGGGCGTGTGGCGTGGCCGTGAGGTTACGCGCCAGGTCGAGCATGGTGTCGGTGGCGCTGCCCATCGCGGAGACCACGGCGACCACGGACCCGTCCGCGGCGGCTATGCGCTTCGCCGCGTGACTGATCTTGCTCACGTCACCCAGTGATGTTCCGCCGTACTTCTGTATCACCAGGTCCATCGGTCTACTCCTGCGCCACGTCGTCTTCCGCAGGCTTCCCGGCCGCCGTCATCACGTCCTCCGGCTTTCGCGGCGCAGCTGGGACGGCGTGCCGAGCCGCACCGATTCGGCCGCCGCGCGCCTGTAGTACAACTGCGCGTCGTTGTCGGACCGCATGCCGGCGGCACCGTGGATCTGCATGGTCCGCGTCGTGACGGTGCGGGCCAGATCCGAGGCCGCCGCGAGGTTGGCCGCCGCGTGCGCGGCCGCGTCGCGGTCGTGCACCAGCAGGCGCGTCGCGTCGATGTGCATCGACAGCTCGCTGAGCCGGAACGCCGGCCCCTGGAACTTGCCGATGGGCTGGCCGAACTGGCGGCGCGTCCTGGCGTGGTCGACGGCGTGATCGAGCGCCGCCTGGGCAAGGCCCACCAGGTACGCCGCCTGGCGCACCCGCGCGCCGGCCAGCGCCGCCTCCCACTCGGCGGCGGAGCCGGCCCGCGCGGCCACGGGCGTTCCCGCGAACTCGACCTCGTACGCCTCGCCGCGGCTCGTCTCCTCGTACCGCCGCATCGTGATGGACGGATGGCCTGCACGTACGAGCGCCAGGCGCAGTCCGGCGACGTCGTCGACGCCGCCCACGACGAAGTGGTCCACTTCCGCCGCGAACCCGACGAAGGCCCGCCGCGCGGAGATCGCCCCGTCCTGGTCGGACCACGGCTCGGCCGCGACCGCCAGTGCCACCGGCGCCTGGCCGAGGCCGTCGTCCCCCAGCAGCTCCCGAGCGGTGAGGGTGTCGAGCAGCGGCCCCTGATACAGCACCGAGCCGAGCAGCTCGGCCAGCCGTACGGTGTCGGAGGTGCGGAGCGCGCCGAGCCCGACCAGCCCCTCCCACACCATCGCGCGGATCTCGCGACTGTCGTCGCCTCCGCCCTCGGCGCGCGGCCGATCGGCCATCCGCCGCACCAGCGGCGCCAGATCCTCGTCGAAGAAGTCGGCGATCGCCGTGGTCTCCACTGCGGTCATGACGGCAACCCCAATTTCGATGTGGCGACAAAGAACAGCATGATCTCCGAAGAACCCTGGGCGAGCGTGAGCCCCGGAGCCTCCCGGAGCGCGGCGTCGAAGACGCCTTCGGCGATCGCGTCGGGATCGCGTGCGTCCAGCAGCGCCCGCGGCCCGAGCAGCTCGACCGCCGCCACCGACACTTCCTTGGCCGTCTCCGACGTGTACCACTTGGCGGTCGCCGAGTGCACCTCGTCGGGCCGCCCGTCGTGCAGGTTGGCCACGCACCGCCAGGCCAGCAGCCGCGCCGCGCGTACCCGCGTCTCCAGCTGCACCAGCCGCTGCTCGCACCCGGGCGGCGCGTGCTCGCGCAGCGCGGCCAGCGTGCGCTCTGCCTTGGCGGAGTGGTCCAGCCCGGTGCGCTCCAGCGGAAGCACCTTGCCGAGCACCTGCCACCCGTCGTCGACCTCGCCGAGCACGTCCTCGCGCCCGACCCGGATCCCGTCGAGCGTGACCAGGTCGAACCGCTCCTCGGACAGGTTCCACACCGGCTCGATGACCACGCCCATGCTCTGCAGCGGGACCAGGAACAGCGTGATCCCGAAGAAGTTCACCGGGCCGGTCGACGTGCGGGCCGCGCACAGCGCGAAATCGCTGTGCTGCGCCTTCATGTTGTAGATCTTCCGGCCGTACAGGCGCCAGCCGTCGCCGTCCGGCTCGGCGCGCGTGGCCAGCGACGCCAGGTCGGATCCGACGTCCGGCTCGCTGAACAGCACGTTGGCCGTGATCTCGCCGCGCGCGAGGCGCGGCAGGAGCCGTTCCTTCTGCTCCTGCGTGCCGAACAGGTGGATGGCCATCCCGACGATGTCGATGCCCAGGGAGTGCACGTTGTCAGGCACGCCGTGACGGATCATCTCCTCGGTGAGGATC
Source organism: Nonomuraea sp. NPDC051941 (assembly GCF_044593615.1). NCBI lineage: Bacteria > Bacillati > Actinomycetota > Actinomycetes > Streptosporangiales > Streptosporangiaceae > Nonomuraea > Nonomuraea sp. NPDC051941. The sequence continues at coordinate 238,658 of NZ_JBIUCF010000017.1, read as the reverse complement.
GCCTTCTCGACGATCGTGGCGTCCGCTCCGCCGTAACGCTCGGGCCAGTTGACCGCGAGCCAGCCGAGCTTGCCCAGCCGCTGGTGCACGTCGAGCAGCCCGCTCTCCTGTCCGTACGGCATCCGCCGGGACTGTGCGATCTCGGCGCGTACCGCGTCCTCGCACAGCAGCTTGCAGACCTCTTCCCGGAAGCCGTCCTGCTCCGGCGTGAAGGCCGGCATCATCGGACACTCACCTCGCTCAGTCTGTCGCGCATGGCTTCCGCCAGCGCTTCGATGTGTGGGGATTGCAGCATGGTGTAGTGGTCGCCCCGCACCACCTGGATCTCATCGGCGTAGGCCCGCCACCGGTCGAGCCGTCCTGGCTGCGAGTCCTCGGCGGACAGCAGCACCACCCGGCTGTCCACCCGCGACGGACGGAACGCCAGGAGCGCGCGCACGTTCGCGGCGAACACCGGGAACCGCTCGGCCAGCTCGGCCTCGCCCGGCTCGGCGCCCATCGCCGCGACGTCGGCGGCGAACCACGCGCTCAGCTCGTCGTCGCCGGGACGGGATGGCGAGCCGTCCGGGATGGCGGTGTCGAGCACGAACGTCAGCGCGACATCGCCGTCCTGGCGCGCCATTTCGAGCGCCACCGCCCCGCCGACCGACCAGCCGCCCACGTGCAGCGGCCCGTCGGGCTGGACCTCGCGGACCGCGGCCAGATAGGTGGCCGCGAGGCCGGGCAGCCGCCGTTCCCCGATCGTGCCGCCGTGCAGGCCCGGATCCTCCAGCGCGTGGACGGGCCGGTCGTCGCCCAGCAGCGCGGCCAGCGCGGCGTAGGGCGCCACCGATCCGCCCGCCGCGTGCACGAGGAACAGCGGTGGCTTCGCGCCCGCGGGGCTGAGCGGCACCAGCGGGGACATCGTCCGCCCCTCCGGCGGGGCGGAAGCGAGGGCTTCCTCCCGTTTGTGCCGTAACCGTCGTTGCAGCAGCGCGTGTCGTTTCTCCTCCACCGTGGAGGGAGGCGGACCGGCCATCAGCCCGACTCCTTCAGCAGCCGATCGAGCTCGTCCTCGGGCAGGTCGGCGACCTGGGCCTCCAGCCGCGCCACCTCGTCCTCGCCCAGCAGCGCGCGCTGCGCATCGTCGATCTGGGCGGCGAACTGGCTGAGCAGCGGGTAGCTGAACAGCCGCCGCGGGTCGAGCGTCACCTGGAAGGTGTCGCGCACCCGCGAGATCATCTGCGTCACCTGCAGGGAGTTGCCGCCGAGGACGAAGAAGTTGTCCTGCGCTCCGATGCGGCCGGCGTCGAGGCTCAGCAGGCCCTGCCAGATCTCGGCCAGCCGGCGCTGCGTCTCGGTGGTCAGCTCGACCTGTCCCGCCTCGCCGTCGGGGCGAGGATCGGGCAACCGCGCGTGGTCCACCTTTCCGGTCGAGGTCAGCGGGAGCTGCTCCAGCTGTACGTAGTCGGTGGGCACCATGTGCAGGGGCAGCCGCCCGGCCAGGTGTTCGCGCAGCGCGTCCGGCTCGAACCCGCCGACCACGTACGCGGCCAGCCAGGCCGACGTCGTGCCCGCGTCGCGCACCGTCACGACGCACTGCTGCACGCCGTCGAAGCTCTCGATGGCGTGCTCGATCTCGCCGAGCTCCACGCGCAGCCCGCGCAGCTTCACCTGGCGGTCGACCCGGCCCAGGAACTCCAGATCGCCGTCGGCGTTCCAGCGCACCAGGTCGCCGGTGGCGTACATGCGCTCGCCCGGAGTGACGGCGAACGGGTCGGGCAGGAACTTCTCGGCGGTCTGGTCGGGCCGGCCGAGGTAGCCGATGGCCAGACCGGCGCCCGCCATGAACAGTTCCCCGGGAACGCCGACCGGCACGGGCCGCAGCCCCTTGTCCAGGACGTAGGCCCGCTGATTGGCCATCGCCCGGCCGATCGGCGGCGGCCCGTCCAGCGGCTCCGGCGGGCACAGGTAGTCCACGCACGTCACCGTGACCTCCGTCGGCCCGTATCCGTTGTGGAACTCGCGCCCCGGCTTGCGCCACCGGTTGACCAGATCGGGGCCGAACGGCTCCATGCCGATGAAGCACACCCGCAGATCGTCCAGAGCGGACGGATCGAGCAGCCCCAGCACGGCGGGCGGGATGTCCACCATCGTCACCCGCTCGCGGGCCAGCAGCCGCTGCAACGCTTCGGGGTCGAGCAGTTCGGAGCGCGGCGCGCCGACGATGGTCCCGCCGGCGGTCAGCGTCGAGAACACGTCCGACACGCTCACGTCGAAGGCTGGGTTGGAGAACTGCAGGATCCGGTCGTCCGGCGTCACCGAGAACATCCGCCGGAAGGTGGTGCAGAAGTTCACCACCGCCCGGTGGGGGACCATGACCCCCTTGGGGGTGCCGGTCGAGCCCGAGGTGTAGATGACGTACGCCGTGTCCTCCCGCGCCACGCGCACCGAAGGCGGCGATGCCGGCCGACCGTCGAGCGCGTCCGTGTCCAGCAGGATCCGCCCCACGTCCGCGGGCACGCGGTCGGCGAGATCCGACGTCGTCACCACCGCCGCCACGTCGGCGTCGCCGAGCTGGTAGGCCAGCCGCTCCGGCGGATACTGCGGGTCGAGCGGCAGCCACGCCCCGCCCGCCTTGAGCACGCCGAGTTCGGCGGCCGGCAGATCGAAGCCGCGATCGAGCAGTACCCCGACCACGCGCCCGGGCGTCACCTTGAACTCCTCGACGAGCGCGTGCGCCAGCCGGCTGGACCGCTCGTCCAGCTGCGCGTAGGTCAGGTCCTCGTCCGCGAAACGCATCGCGACCGCGTCGGGCGTCTCGGCCACACGCGCCGCGAACAGCTCGTGCAGCAGGCGCTCGTTGTGCTCGCCGGGCGGGGGATTCCATTCGGTGAGCACGCGCAGATATTCGCTGCTGGGCATGATGTCCAGCGCGTCCACCCGGGCGTCCGGCCTGGACAGCGCGTCGGCCATGACCGTGGCGAAGTGTTCCACCAGCCGCTCGACCCGCTCGTGGTCGAACAGCTCGGAGGAGTACTCGATCCACACGCCCAGCCCGCCGTCCGGCAGGTCGTTGATCTGGAACGTGAGGTCGAATCGGGTCGTGCCCGGTTGCGGGGTCAGCATCTCGATCTCCACGCCGGGCAGGCGCCAGCGCGCGATCATCGGCTCGGGCAGCAGCGTGAACAGGTGCGCGACCAGCGGGTTCCGCCCTGGCAGCCGCTCCGGTTTGAGCTCCTCCACCATGCGGCCGAACGGCACGTCCTGGCGGGCCATCGCCTCCAGGATGGTGTCGTTGGTGGCCTGCGCCAGGTCACGGAACACGGGATTGCCCTCGAGGTCGCCGCGGACCGCCACCGTGTTGGCGAAGAACCCCATCATGGGTTCGGTCTCCGAGCGCGTCCGGCCGGACAGGACCGACCCGAGCGCGATGTCGTGCTGGCCGGTGTAGCGGTTCAGCACGATCTGGTACCCGGCCATCGTCAGGGCGAGCAGGGAGACGTTCTCGGCCCGCGCCAGATCGCGGATCCCCCGTGCGAGATCCTCGGGCAGGCGGGTCTCGTAGATACGGCCGGCCCCGGTGGGCGCCGACGGGCGCTGCCGGTCGGCGCGCAGCTCCAGCGGCTCCATCCCGTCCAGTGCGGAGCGCCAGTGTTCGACCTGCTTGGCCGGTTCCTCACTGAGCAGCCAGAGCCGCTGCCACGCCGCGAAGTCGGCGGGCTGAAGGGCCAGCGGGGGGAACTCCGCGCCGCTCGGATCGGTGTAGCGGGCCGTCAGCTCCTCGGCGAACTGGCGCGAGGACCATCCGTCGATGACGATGTGATGCCAGACGATGGACAGCACGTGGTCCTCAGGGCCCAGGCGCAGCAGGGCGAACCGGTACGGCGGGCTGTTGCGCAGGTCGAACTCCTCGCGCACCTGCCCGTCGATCCAGTCCTGGACGGACTCCTCGGTCCCGTCGGTCACCGGCAGGTCCCATGTCTCGGGCGGCGGATCGACGGTCTGGAAGGGCACGCCGTGCTCGTCGCCGAACCGGGTGCGCAGGCTCTCGTGCCGCGCGACTATCCCGCGCAGCGCCTCGGAGAGGGCGGCCACGTTGAGCGGCCCGCGCACGCGCATCGCGAACGGCACGTTGTAGACCGGTGCGCCCGCGACCATCTGGTGCAGGAACCACAGGAACCGCTGCTGCTCGGCGATGGCCATCTTGCCCGTACGCGGGACGGCGACGATGCGCTCCCGCTCGGCCTTCTCCGCCACGCGCTGGCGGACCTTCATCTCCAGCAACGCGCGCCTGATGTCGGCGACGTTGCGTTCCTTCGGGGCAGACATGATCTCGGGTTCCTCCTTCACCGTCGCACGCTCAGCGGGCGCAGATCGGTCCACACCTGCGCGATGTGGGCCAGGCAATCGCTCTTGCCGCCCTCGGCTCCGGCCTCGCGCCAGCCGGTCGGAATCTCCCGGCCGCCGGGCCAGATCGAGTACTGGTCCTCGTGGTTGATCACCACGACGAATTTCTCTTCCATTCGCTTACCTTTCTTGAGGTACGAAGGCGGGAATGTCGGTCAGCTCGCTGAGGTAGCGATCGAGTGTCCTGAGCCCGTCCGCCGTCGGCCGCGCCAGCGAGACCGCGTGCCGGCTGAACCGCCGGGCGTCGAAGTGCCGGGAGCTGTCGGTGAACAGCTGGTCGAACTCGACCGGCGCCGCGTCACAGTCGCCGGCCGGAGGCGGCAGCAGCAGGCGCAGCCCGGCGAGCCTCTCGTCGGGCCCGGCGACGGCCTCCAGGCGATCGTGAAACTGCGCGTAGCCGACCCGGTCGAGCCCGCACCGGTCGGCGAGCACGCCGAACGCCTCGGCGAAGCGCAGTCTCGCCGGCCACAGCACGTGCATCGCGCCGTCGGGCACCTTGATGTCGCCGGTCGCGGCGCGTGCCACGAACTGGCCGACGACGTCCACCGGCGTCACGTCGGTCTCTGCTTCGGTCGGGAACACGCATCCGGTGCGCGCGCACGCGTACAACAGGTTGTGTGCCAGCGAATCCGGGTTGGCCACGCCTATCGCCTGGTGCGGCCAGATCTCGCCGAGGCGGTACACCACCGAGCTGACGCCCTGCCGGTGCGCGTCGGCGAGCAGGCTCTCCGCGACGTACTTCGACCTGTTGTAGCCGTCCGCGGCGACCTGGTCCGTCTCCGGGATCTGGTCCTCGGTGATGCGCGGGGCTGCCCTCCCTGCGGGCGGGAAGATGCTCAGGGTGGACAGGGCGTGCACGCGGGCGCCGCCTGAGGCGAGTTTGATGAGCTCCTGCACGCCGAGCACGTTGGCCGGGCGGTGGTCCAGATAGCCGGACAGGAAGTTCACCGCGCCCGCGGCGTTGACGACACCGGACACGGCCGACGCGATCGCGTCGAATCGCCGCTGAGGCAGGCCGAGCAGCTCGCTGCCCAGGTCGCCGGGGACGACCTCGACCCGTCCGGTCTTGAGCGCCATGGGGAGCAGCTGCCAGGCGGAGGTCAGCCCGTACTGATCGAGGACCTCGGTCAGCCGCCGGGCACCGTCAGGGGGGTCGGAGCACCGCACCAGGCAGATCAGCTCGGCGTTGGAGTGCATCAGCAGCTCGGCGAAGATGTGCGCCCCGACGAACCCGGTCGCGCCGGTGAGCAGCAGCGTCTGCGGCGGGCGCCACGCCAGGTCGTGCTTGATGTAGGCCAGTTCGGCGCTGTCGTCGTCGATGCCCCTGGTCAGCCGCGCCGCCTGCGCGCGCACGGTCGAGGCGACGAGCAGATCCCTGGGACGTACCGGCCTGCCCAGCCGCCGGCTGACCGCGGCGGTGAGCCGGTAGGCGATCAGCGAGGTGCCCCCGTAGTCGGAGAACGGGACGACCACCGAGACCTGTTCCTGCTCGAGGACTTCGCGCCACGCCGAGCAGACCAGCTCCTCCATCGGGTCGGCCGGCGGCTCGACGTGCTCTTCCGGGTCCGCCTGCCACGCGGACTCGGCCACGATGAGCGCGGCCAGTGCCTTGCGGTCCGCTTTGCCGTTGCGGTTGAGTGGAAGCGCTTCCAGCACCACGACTTTATGAGGGACCTGCTCGGCCGGCAGCTTCTCCGCCGCGTACCCGCGAAGCTGCTCCGCGGACGGCGAGTCGTCCGGCGAGCGCGGCGTGACGCAGCAGACCAGAGTGGATCGGGGCGCCTCACCGAGCACGACCGCCACCGCGCTGCCCACGAGCGGATGCTCGGCCAGGGCCGAGGCGACGTCGCCGAGCTCCACCCGCACCCCGCCGAGCTTGACCTGCTCGTCAAGCCGGCCGATGAAGTACAGCAGCCCGTCCTCGCCGACCCGGGCCAGGTCACCTGTCCGGTAGAGCTTCTCGCCCGTGATCTGGGGGAACGGGTTGGCCACGAACACCCGTGCGGTGCGCTCGGGATCGTCGAGGTAGCCCGCGCCGATGCACTCACCGCCGAGGTGCAGCTCGCCGGGCGTGTTCACGGGGACGGGCCTGAGATCGTCGTCGAGCACGATCGCGGCGGTGTTGTCGATGGCTCGACCGAGGGGGATCCGGTCCACGTCGGCATCCGTGACCTCGTGGAACACCGACCCGATCGAACACTCCGTCGGCCCGAACGTGTTGGTGACCTTGAGCTCGGGCAGCAGCGCGCGCAGCCGGTGCACCACGCCGGGGCCGGCCGCCTCCCCGCCGATCAGCATGCGCCGCAGGCTCGACGTCGCCTCCCGCAGGTCCTCGCGCGCCTCCAGCAGCGACACGAACGCCGCGAGCACGGACGGCACGAAGTCGGTCATCGTGACGCCGTGGCGGCCGATGGTCATCGCGGTCTCCTCAAGGTCGAGGATCCCGTCGCGGTGCGGCAGCACGACCTGCCCGCCGGACACCAGCGGCCACAACACCTGCCACATCGAGGAGTCGAACGTGGACCGGCTGTTCTGCAGCGTCACGTGATCGGCCCCGTCACCGAAGCGGCGCGACATCGTGGTCAACCTGTTGACCAGGCCGCGGTGGTGGTTGAGCGCGCATTTGGGCGTGCCGGTGGAGCCGGAGGTGTAGAACCCGTAAATCAGGTCTTCGGGTCGAGGTTCGCGGCCGGCCGGCGGGGGTGTGCGGTCAGCCGGATCGTACGGCCGCTCCGCGCAGTCGACGATCACCGTCGGGAGGGACGAGTTCAGTTCGGCGACGGTCTCGACAGTCGCCGGCGACGCCACGATGGCGGGCGGCGACAGCTCGGCCATGATCGCGTTGAGCCGGTCGATCGGCCAGGCCGGATCCAGCGGCACGAAGGCCGAGCCCGTTTTCAGCACCCCGAAGAGCGAGATCGGGAATTCGGGCCCGTCCGCGGCCAGCACGGGTATCAATTGCCGGGCCGGAACGCCGTTGCGGATCAGTCGATCGGCCGTGACGTCGGCCGCGGCATCGAGATCGGCATAGCTCATCGTGGTGTCCCGGTAGCGGACGGCGGGACGGTCCGGTGCGTTCTCTTTTTGTACGCGGAACAGGTCTAGGACCGTGCTTTGCCGGGGGAACGCATTCCGCGGTCCCAGGGATAAGTGAATGGCGGTCAGGGCTTGTTCGCTCAGGTGCGTCTGCTGATGGCGTGGCATCGTGCTCCCATAGTCGCGACCGGCAACAGATCCTCGGGTCAGGCAGATCGGTCACTATTCAGGTCTGTGAGTTTCAGGTAGCCAGGGCCGGCCCTCGGAGGCTTTTCGGCGGCCGTTAATAGGTGGCTACGTATCACGCGAATTGCCAGACCCCGGCGAATGCGCGCTGATATGTCGTCGCATTACCGCGTCAGCGGCTTCGCCGGCATCGGCCGGCTGATCAGGCGTCGGAACCGGCCGGCTCGGCCGTGGCGACGCGCGCGGCGGTCCGCGGCCCGTACTGCACCGGCGCCGTCACGTCTTCCGGTGATGGCTCCGGAAAAGCGGCGGCTCCTCCGCGATCAACGCGACAACGTGCCGAAACATGGGGGATGAGCTGGGGAATCGTGAAGCTGAGTGAACACGCGTTCCTCCCTCCACCGGACGTGAGTAACCGGTATTAGGCAGCTAATGGGTTACTGCTCATACTGGAACACGTGGCGAGGATTCGCAACCCCGGGCGCCGCCACGGCCGGCGCAACCCGCCGCGCAGGGTGTTATGGCCTGCGGAAATGAGAGATTGCCCGAGAGGCATACCCGGCCTTACCCGGGCCGGCGCCCGCCAATCCACGGAAGCGTTCTCCGCGACGGGCTGTTCAACTCGAAGGACATTCTTCGAGGACATATCCGCTGGCCGCATCGATATGACAGGTCAATTTCTAGATCATTGGCATGCTGCGTGTGAATGCGCGCGGTCCGTGGGTAGGGTCGGTGGCGGTCGGCGTATAGAGTGCCGACATCGCCCCCGTCCACCAGTGTAAGGGGAAGGCTGTGCGGCAGGCCAATGGCAACGCACGCGTCGGATTATTCCAATCGGGCGGACTTTCCGCCCTCGCCGTCGGAGTCTGGCTTCACGAACGGTCCACTCCGACGAGGCACTATATCGCCGACATCGGTCAATCGGAGCGCGCGGAGATGGACGCGCTTGCCTCTTCGCTGCGAAGATCCGGGGACGATGTAGTCGTCATGGATCTACGATCATCGATCGCCGCCGTGGCGTCGGATCTGCTGCGGTACCGGGCCCGCCACGACGGCGGCTACTGGAACACGACCGGTGCGGCGCGCTTCGTGCTCGTCAGCGAGCTCACACCGCGGATGCGGGCCGACGGATGCCGGACGTTCACGCACGGCTGCGTCGGCGGGGGCAACGACCAGCGCCGCTTCGCGCGTTACGGCGCCCAGGTCGCACCGGAGCTGTCCCTCATCGAGCCGTGGACGAATCCGCAGGCGCTCGAACGGTTCCCCGATCGCGAGGCCATGCTCGCGGCCGTCGCCGAGCACGGGCTGCATCTCGACCCGGGCAGCGGCGCCGAGCGGTCCACCGATGCCAACCTCGCCGGCATCTCGCACGAGTCGGCCGAGCTGGAAGACCTCGAAACCCCGGTCACCCGGCTCCAGCCGCGGTGGAGCAACTGGCCCGGGCAGGGCCCGGCCGAGCCCGAGACCGTCACGGTCACCTTCCTCGACGGACGGGTCGCCGACGTCAACGGCAGCGGCCCCGACCCGGTCGAGTGGATGACGCTGGCCAACGACATCGGCGCGCGGCACGGTATCTGGCTTCGCGACGTGGTCGAGCGGCGCATCATCGGCACGGTCTGCCGGGGCATCTACGAGGCGCCCGGCCTGGAGCTGCTCGAACGCGCGTGGACCCGCATCCTGCAGGCCAGCCTCGATGCGGCGGGCCGCGAACTCTACGATCGGCTGGCCGCCGTTCTGGGCGCCGCCATGTATGAGGCGCGCTGGCTAGAGCCCGCCGCGCATGCCGCGCGAGACGGGATCGACCGGCTCGTCGGCGAGGTCGGCGGCAGCGTGACCCTGTCCGTCCACCGGGGCCTCGTCCAGGTCGAGCGGATGAAGGCCGCCGGCCCCGTGGTGCAGCAGACGCGGTTCGGCACGGGCGGCAACCGCTGGAGCTAGGAAGTCGCCGTTCAGGCGTGAAAGGAGGAAGTGATGCGTGAGCGTCGATTCGGCCGGTTGGGCTGGATGGTCGGCGACGTGGGTTACGGGATGTGGGGCATAGCCGGCGGCGAGGGCGGATGGAGCGGCGCCGACGACGAGACCGGCGACACCGCGCTGGACGAAGCCGTCCGGCTCGGGTGCGACTACTTCGACACCGCCTGGATCTACGGCCGCGGACACAGCGAAAGGATGCTCGGGCAGCTGGTCAAGCGGCACCCGGACCGCCGCCTCCACATCGCGACCAAGCCCCCGCCGAAGGATCGCGCCTGGCCGTCCACCCGCGACTCCAAACTGTCCGAGGTGTACCCGCCGGACCATCTCTGGGAATACCTGCACCGCAGCCTCGAAGGGCTGGGCACGCCGTCCGTCGACCTGTTCCAGTTCCATGTCTGGGAGGACGACTGGGCGCACGACGCGGCCTGGCAGGACGCCGTCATCCAGATGAAGGAACGCGGGCTGATCAAAGGCGTCGGCATCAGCGTCAACCGATGGGAACCCTGGAACGTCCTGCGGACCCTGAACACCGGACTGATCGACGCGGTACAGGTCATCTACAACATCTTCGACCAGGCCCCCGAGGACGAACTGTTCCCGGCATGCCGCGAGCTGGACGTCGCGGTGATCGCACGGGTGCCCTTCGACGAAGGCACTCTCACCGGCACCCTCACCCGCCAGTCCCGCTGGCCCGAAGGCGACTGGCGCAACACCTACTTCGTACCCGAGAACCTCGTCGCGAGCGTGGAGCGCGCCGAACGGCTGGCGCGGATCGTGCCCGAGGGCATGACCATGCCCGAACTCGCCCTGCGCTTCATCCTCCAGAACCCCGACGTCGCCACCGTGATCCCCGGCATGCGCAACCTCACGCACGTCCGGACCAACATCGCCACCAGCGACGCCGAACCACTGAGCGAAGAGCTGATGGCGCAGTTGCGCGAACACCGCTGGGATCGCCGGCCCACGGCGTGGTCGCAATGAGCGCCGCGCCGAAGCCCATCCTGCTGTGGGCCGTGCCCCGATCGCGCTCCACCGCGTTCCTGCGCATCATGCTCGAGCGCGGCGATCTCGAGGTGGTCCACGAGCCGTTCTCGTACCTGCAGGTGGACGGCCACTTCGAGCTCACGGGCAGGCGCGTCACGTCGGCGGTCGAGCTGCTCGACGCGATGCTCGAGGTCAACGCCGGCGGGCGCCGGGTGTTCGCCAAGGACACCTCCGACTACACGTACGCGCCGCTGCTCGAAGACGGGCGCCTGTTCAGCGACGTCATCAACACGTTCATGATCCGGGAGCCGCGGAGCGCGATAGCCTCGCACTACGCCATCAACCCCGAGGCCACCCAGGACGAGTACGGGTTCGAATACCTGCACGCCATCTTCGACGCCGTGCGGTCGGCCACCGGCGAGGTCCCCCTGGTGATCGACGGCGACGATCTCGTGGCCGATCCGGAGGCGACGGTCCGGGCATACTGCGAGCGGGTCGGGCTCGAGTTCATGCCCGAGGCGATGCGCTGGGATCCCGGTCGACAGGCGAACTGGCAGCGTACGGACCGGTGGCACGCGGAGGTGGCCGAGAGCAGCGGGCTGGTGGCCAAGACGCCCGGGCGGCGCGAGACGCCCGACACCAACGAGCACCTGCGCCGCATCGCCGAGCACCACCAACCGTTCTACGACGCGCTCGCCCGCCACCGCCTCTGTCCCCGCCGATAGCGTCGTTTGGTGCGGGCCGCCTGCGGATGTCAGGGAGCGCGCGAGCGCGTAGCCTGTCCGAGGGCGGGCGTGCCCGCCGCACGACGACGCTTTGCATGCGGATCCAGGGAGGGTGATGTCGCTCCGAGGAGAGAGCGTTCACACGTACAGAGACGTCAGGACGCGGGAGGCGCCCTCACCCGGCCACCGCCTGCTCCTGATCGTTCCGGACCCGGGTTCCCGCGAATCGCTGGCCGCGCGACTCGCGGAGGCCGGCCACCACGTCACGCCGGTGGCGACCGGCGCCGCCGCGATGGCCGAGCTCGGTGACCGGCATTTCGACCTGCTCGTCGTCGACGTCGACATCCCCGACCTGCACGACCTCGCCCGCAACCGGCCGCGCCTCGTGGCGCGGCCGCCCATCATCTGCATGACCACCTGCGACGCGCTGGAGCCGCTGCTGCCCGAGGTGGGCATCGAGGTGGAGGACTACGTCACCAAGCCCTGCCGGGACGCCGAGCTCCTGGCCCGGGTGCAGGTGCTGCTGCGGGGGAGGCAGGCGGCACCGCGGGCCTCCGTGCTGCGACATGGTGACCTCGTTCTGGACGAGATCGTCTACCAGGCCTGGCGAGGCGAGCGGCGGCTGGAGGTGACCCCGGCGGAATACCGGCTGCTCCGCCATCTGCTGCTCAACGCCGGTCGCGTCCTGTCCAAGGAACAACTCGCCCTGCACGTGTGGGACGAGCCCCGGGAGCTCAACGCCATCGAACGTCTGGTGTCCCGGCTGCGCCAGAAGGTCGACGAGACCTCGCCGGCGCTGATCCACACCAGGCGCGGCTTCGGTTACTGGCTGGGAGACCCTGCCTCGATGTGATCTGCGCCACGTCTGGCTTCTGTCAGGTTGCCGTCCGGGCCCCGTCAGGTTGGCCTGTTTGCATGGGTTTATCGTCTTCGCGCCACAAGGGTGATCCCGGCTGCGGGACCGTGGCGACGATCCCTCGAGGAGACCCATGTCTGGAACGACCTCCGTGCCCGACTACCCGATGACCCGGGAATCGGCCTGTCCCTTCGCGCCCGCTCCCGCGGTGCGCGGCATGACCCGGGAAGACCCGGTAGGCAAGGTACGCATCTGGGACGGCAGCACGCCCTGGTTCATCACCCGGCACGCCGACCAGCGGGCGCTGCTCAACGATCCGCGCCTGAGCATCGACGAGAAGCGGCCCGGCTACCCGCACATGACCCGCAGCCGCGCGGCGTCCGCCCCGCACCACCCGGCGCTGATCACGAACACGGACCCGCCGGAGCACACCCGGCTGCGCCGCACCGTCAACGCGCCGTTCATGGTCAAGCGGGTCGAGGCGCTGCGGCCCCGCATCCAGGAGGTTCTCGACGGCCTCATCGACGACCTGCTCGCCGGCCCGAACCCGGTCGATCTCGTCCAGGCTCTCGGCCTTCCGGTGCCGACCGTGGTCATCACCGAGATCCTCGGCGCGCCGTACGAGGATCATGAGCTGTTCCAGACCAACAGCCACACGCTGGTCAGCCACGAGTCGACGCCCGAGGAGGCCCAGGAGGCGGGCCGCGTTCTGGGCGGATACCTCAGCGCCCTGTTCGACCGGAAGACGGCCGAGCCGGGCGACGACGTGCTGTCCGAGATGGCCGGGCGGGTCGAGGCGGGGGAGATGACCCGGCAGGAGGCCATCACCATGGCCAGCGCCATCCTCATCGCGGGCCACGAGACCAGCGCCAACATGATCTCGCTGGGCACGCTCGCGTTGCTGCGGAACCCGGAGCAGCTGACCCTGCTGCGCGAGAACAGCGACGACCCGAAGTTCGTGGCCAACGCCGTCGAGGAACTGCTGCGCTACCTGACCATCGTGCACAGCGGCATCCGCCGCATCGCGAACGAGGACATCGAGCTGCACGGCAGGACCATCAAGGCCGGCGACGGCGTCATCTTCGACCTGGCCGGCGCGAACTGGGACGCCGAGCAGTTCCCCGGCCCCGAACACCTCGACCTGAGCCGGCCCGCCCGCCAGCATCATGCCTTCGGCTACGGCGCCCACCAGTGCCTGGGCCAGTCGCTGGCCCGGGTGGAGTTGCAGGTCGTCTACGGCACCCTCTACCGGCGCGTGCCGACCCTCGCGCTGGCGGTGCCGTTCGAGCAGGTCGAGTTCGCGATGGAAGGCGTCGCGTACGGCCTCAAGTCGCTGCCGGTGACGTGGTGAGGGGGATGAGCATGCGAGTGGAGTTCGACGAGCCCAAGTGCGTGGCCGCCGGGCAGTGCGCGATGGTCGCCCCCGCCGTCTTCGACCAGCGCGATGACGACGGCGTCGCCGTCCTCCTCGACGCCGAGCCCGGACCGGAGCATCACGACGAGGTACGCGAGGCGGCCGCCGCCTGCCCGGCCGCCGCCATCCGCCTGGTGGAGCAGCAATGACCGAACCCGACGTCGTGGTCGTCACCGGCGCCGGCGGTATGGGCACGGCCGTCGCCCGTCGCATCGGCAGCGGCCGCACGCTGATCCTGGCCGACGCCTTCCCCGACGCCCTGGACCGGGCCGTCGCCGCCCTGCGCGCCGAAGGGTACGACGCCAAGGGGCAGCTCACCGACGTCTCCGACGCCCGATCGGTGATCGAGCTCGCCGACGCCGCGGCCGCCGAGGGACGCGTCGCCGCGGTCGTCCACACCGCCGGCGTCTCCGCGGCCACCTCGACGGTACAGAAGATCATGCAGGTGGACCTGGCCGGCACCGCGCACGTCATCGACGCGTTCGAGACGGTGGCCACGAGGGGGACCTCGCTGGTCTGCGTGGCCAGCATGGCGGGCCACTACGCGAGCCTGAGCCACGAGGACGAGCGGGCCCTCGCCACCGCGCCCACCGGCGACCTGCTCTCCCTCGACGTGATCGCCACGGTGGGGGAGGACGCGACGGCCGCGTACATCCTCGCCAAACGCGGCAACCAGGTCCGCGCCCAGGCCGCGGCCCTGGCGTGGAACCGGCGCGGCGCCCGCGTCAACACGGTCAGCCCCGGGGTGATCTCCACCGCGATGGCCAGGTCCGAGGCGGAGTCCTCCTCCGGCCACCACATGATGGCGATGCTGGACGCCTGCGGCGCCGGCCGAACCGGTACGCCCGCCGAGATCGCCGAAGTGGTGGCGTTCCTGACCGGACCGGGGTCGCTCTACATCACCGGCACCGACATCCTCATCGACGGCGGCCAGGCCGCCTGGCTGCGCTGGCACCGGCGCCCGGGCCCGCCCTCGCCGACGGGGTGACGCTACGGTCCAGGTGGCGGGCCTCCCTGGGGGTCAGGGACTCGTCCGCTCGGCCGGGCCGCCGAGCTGAGCATGGGCGGCTGATCGGCTGCGTCGCCGGTACTCGGTGGGTGTCAGCCCGACCAGCGCACGGAAGCGGCGGGCGAAGTACGTCGGGTCGTCCCAGCCGACGGCGGCGCCGACCCGGGCGGTCGGCAGGGTCGAGTGCGCCAGCAACGTGGCGGCGCGCTCGGCCCGCAGCCGGGCCAGGAAGCCGAGCGGCGTCAGCCCGACGTACTGCCTGAACAGCCGTCCGAGATAGGCGGGATCCAGGTTGACCGACCGGGCGAGCTCATCCAGCCGCCACGGATCGGCGGGCGCTGCCTCGAGCCGGGCGATGACGGCGGCGACGGCGGGGTGGACGGTGGATTCGAGCGTCTCCCCTTCGGGGTCGCGGCCGTCGGCCAGGACGCCGAGCACGGTGACCAGCCGGCCCAGCACCCGGCCCGGCCGGCGCCGCTCGGCGGCGAGGTCCCGTTCGAGCAGGCCGATCTCCGCGATGGCCTCTTCGGCGGCGGCCGGATCGACGGTCGTGACCGCCACGCCGTGCGTGCCGGAGGCCACCGGGTCGGTCCACATCATCCGGCGCAGCATCGGGATGTCGTACAGCGCCGCCAGTTCGCCCCGTAGCGCCTGGGCGGACAGGCAGCAGTTCGCGACGGTCAGGTCGGTGCAGTCGCGGAACCCGTGCCACGCGCCGGGGCGGAGCACGACGACCTGCCCGCGCCGCAGCGGGTGCTCGCCCCGGCTGGTCATGTGCCGGCCGTGGCCGGTTCCGATCACGGCGATCTCGAGGAAGTCGTGCGCGTGCGGCTCGATGTCGGGGTTCAGGTGGTGGACACCTGCCAGGACCGGGCCTCCGGCGAACAGCGCGTGCTCGTGCAGCATGGCAGGCATGTCGGGATCGTACGACTAATCGCCGGGATCGGCCTAGCCCGTGGCGGCACGTCTCGACGAGGCTTGCGGTATCCCAACAGCAAGAAACCCTGGAGGTCAGCGATGGCAACGACCACGACCGAGCAGTTCGTCAGCGACGTCGGCGCCGACGGCCGGGTGCCGGACGAGCTGGTGGCGGCCTACCGCGAAAACGGTTTCGTCCGAGTACGGGGCGTGCTCGAGCCCGGCCAGGTCGAGCGCTTCCGGGCCGGCGCCGAGGCGTTCCTGGAGGCGCACCGCGCGGAGAGCCTGGAGAAGCAGGGCACCTTCAGCCAGCTGGTCAACGTTTGGCAACGCGACCAGACGCTGCGGGAGCTCACGTTCGACCCGCGGATCGGCCGGATCGCCGAACAGCTCGCCGGGTTCTCGCTGCGGCTCTGGCACGACCAGATGCTGGTCAAGGAGCCGCACAACAACGCCGCCACGGAGTTCCACCAGGATCGTCCGTACTGGCCGCACACGGGGGACCGGCTCCCGCTGTCGGCGTGGATAGCGCTGGTGGACGTTCCTCCGGAGCGGGGCTGCATGACCTTCCTGCCCGGCACCCAGGATCGCGACGGCCTGCGTCCGCAGGACCTCCACGAAGAGGAGGACCTGTTCGAGGCGGACCCGTCCCTGCGCTGGATCCCCCGCGTCACCGTGCCGCTCCGCGCGGGCGACTGCACCTTCCACAGCGGCTACACCGGCCACATGGCGCTGCCCAACCGTACCGACCAGGCCCGGCTCGCGCACGTCACCATCTACATGGACGAGGCGACCCGCTACAGCGGGGCCGGGCACGTCGTGACCGATCCTCTCGGACTCGCCGCGGGCGAGCGGCTGGACGGCGACGCCTTCCCCCGCCCCTGGGCTTAGCCGACCGGTCCCTTTGGACCGCCAGGAGAGGCAGCGGCCCTCCGCGACAATCGGGAGGGCCGCTGCGCCTGAGCCCGGGATTGCGCTTTGGTCGCCGGGCGTCACACTGGTCGTCATGATGCGATCTTGCGCGGTCATGGTCCTCCTGGGGCTGGTGGCCGGCACCGCACTGATCTCCTTCATCGTGTGGCCGGGCTGGGCGACGGTGCTGCCGTTCGCCGTGATCATCGGTCTCGGCTGGCTCCTGCCGCCGATCGGGAAGTGGTGGCGGATACGCAAGCTCGCCGCCACGGCCGACTCCCTGCGCGCCCCGTCCCAGGCCGACCCCGATCGCTACCTGCCTCAGCTGGCCACCGCCCTGGACCAGCACGCCAGGGCCCTGCTCGGCGCGGGCCGGGTCGAACAGGCACTGAAGGCGAGCGCCGAACGGATCGGGCATCAGCGCAGCCTGCTGGACAGCGCCCCCGACCGCCGCCGCGAGCATCTCGACGGCTTCGCCGAGGCACTTGACGCGCACCGGGGCATGCTCCAGCTGGCCGGACGGCCCCAGGAGGCCCTTGAGGTGAACGCCGAGGCTCTGCGGATCCGCAGGGAGGGCCTCGGCCAGTGGCGCGGCGGCCCCGACTACGAGCGTGACGTGGCCATGACCTTCGCCACCCGCGCAAGCCTGCTCAGCCTCGCTGCGCGTCACGACGAGGCCCTGGCGGCGAGCCAGGAGGCCCTGACGGCGTTACGTACGATCAGCGCGCGCGACGACCACCGCTACCTGCCCGCCCTGGCCGGTGTCCTGGACATCCGCGCCACCTGCGAGCTTGCCGCCGGTCGAGAGCAGGACGCACTCGCGGACGCGCAGGAGGCGGTCGAATGCTGCGAGCGACTGATCAACCTGTACCGCGGTGAGTATCTCCACCTCCTGGCACGCGTCAGCGGCACCCACGCCAAGATCCTTTGCCGGACGGATCCTGACGAAGCGATCTCCAGCAGTGGGCGGATGGTCCAGGTGACGCAGTCAGCGGCCAGGCAGGACGCCCTGGCCTACACCCCGGCGCTGCTCTCGGCGCTCACGGCACACGCGCTCGTGCTGAGCGCCGCCGGCCGGACGCGCGACGGCCGCCGCATCGCGCGCAAGGCGCTTGCCCTGTCCCGCCGCGCGGTCCCAGAGCTGCTCGTTCAGACGCGCCAGCAGCTGGGCGGCCCTGGTGCAGCCACTCTTTGACACGGCGCCCGGCGAGACAACGAGACGATCAACGTCGAGTCAGGCGGCAAGGGCGATCGATAGGGTCTCCCCGGCCGGCCGCCGGCGGAGCGGCGGCCCGACAGTCCTGGGACAGGAGCGCCGATGAGCTGGACCTACGCGGGGCACTACCGGAATCATCCGGACGGCGCCGAGTCTCCCACCGCCTTCGCCGGTCGCGCCGTCGTCGATTTCGGGGGCGACGAACCGGACGGCCGGCAGTCCGATGAAACCGTGGCCTGGAGGATCAGCATCGGCCCCCAGGCGGATGACGATTCAGGCGAAGAATGGGAAGTGCTGGCCGAGTTCGAGGGCGATCGCACCCATCCGATCTTCCGGGCGGTTTTCGAGGGTTTCCTCGACACGGTGCCGCCCGCCTCCGTCGAGGCGCTGGTGGTCGGGCGCTGGGGGCCTGAGCTGGAGGAGGACGAGGCGCCGATCCAGATCCTGTGCGAGGCGGCCGAACGGTTGACCGGGCTGAAGGCGATGTTCGTCGGCGAGCAAGCCGGCCTCGACCAGTGGTACGACGCCCACGTGGAGGAGCTGCTCGCCGCATATCCGCGGCTTGAGACGCTACGGGTGCGCGGCGGCATGGGCGACAGCACCGGCCTTCGCCATCCGCTCACGCATGCGTCACTGCGACATCTGGCGATCGAGTCCGGCGCCCTGTCCCGCGAAACGGTGGTCGCGATCGCGGAGTCGGACCTTCCGGCTCTGGAACACCTCGAGCTGTGGCTGGGCGACGAGCTCCACGACGGGCCGACGATCGCCGATCTCGCGCCGATCCTCTCGGGCGCGCGGTGGCCGCGGCTGCGGTGTCTGGGCCTGCGCAACGCCGAACTCGCAGATGAGATAGCCGCGGCGGTGGCGACGGCGCCGGTGGTGGCCAGGTTGGAAGCGTTGGACCTGTCGCTGGGCACGCTCAGCGACACCGGCGCGGAGGCGCTACTGACCGGTCAGCCGCTGACACACCTGCACAGACTCGACCTGCACCATCATTTCCTTTCCCCGACGGCGCAGGCCCGCCTGATCAGTGAACTGCCCGGCATCGTCGACGTCTCCGACGGGCAGGGCGGCGACGCACCGCACCGGTACACAGCGGGCAACCGCCTATGAGATGGACCTGGCCGAGATACAGCGGCTGATCATCGGCCGCGCGCCTCACGTGGAGATGGGCTGGGGGCGCCTGCCCAGTCCGGTAGTGGCTCACATCGCCCTCTCCACTCCTGCGGCAGATAAGCGTTCTCGGCAACCGCGACGATGCCGCCGACGATCGCGCAGGTGGTGTCGACGTCCCCGCCGGCCGCCGCGGTGGTCCACATGGCCGCTTCGAAGTCATGGCGTTCGCGAGCCGCCACCCAGAGGGTGAACGGGACCGTGTCGTGAGCGCTGACCTGTCGCCCGTTCCCGAGCATCCGGGCGGCGAGTACGGGGTCGCTGATGGTGAGGAGTTGCCGCGCCTCGGCGATACCGTCGTGGACCATGCTCGCGGGCACGTGCTCTCTGACCCGATCGAGGAAACGACCGGCGGGGAGGCCGGGTTCGTTGACGGTCACGGCTGTGGCCACGGCAACGGCGATGGCGCCGGCCACCGCTTCCGGATGAGTGTGGGTGACCTGTGCCGACAGGTCGGCCTGCCGGACCACCTGCGGCAGGTTGTCGGCGAACCAGGCGCCGAGCGGCGCCACGCGCATCGCGGCACCGTTGCCCCACGAGCCCTTGCCGTCGAAGAGCTCCGCGGAAAGCGTCCGCCAGTCGCCTCCTTCGCGGACCAGCCGAAGCATCCGGTTCGTCGCCGGGCCGTATCCGCGGTCGAAGTCATGACGGTCGGCGAAGCTCGCGGCGAGCTTGTCCTGGTCGATGGCGCCGTGATCGGCCAGGACGCGATAGACGGAGCACGCCATCTCGGTGTCATCCGTCCACTGCCACGGGCCGGGTGGAAGGAGGCGGGAGGAGAGTGCGTGGTGGTTGGCGGGAACGAAGAACTGGGAACCGAAGGCGTCGCCGAGGGCCAAGCCGAGGAGAGAGGCGGTGGCCCGCGCAAGGGGTTGGACTGACATCACTCACATTGTGGGGGTATGTCAGCTCTACTGCGATGATCCCGATCACGCCGGGGCTTCGCCGGTGGCGTACCTGCTGATCGGCATACCCGATGGGGGCCATCGGACGGTGGCCGGCCTGTCGTCGCACATTCGCCTGGCCGGGTGGCCGTCGTTCACCTTCCTCTACGTGTCGCCGCCCACGATGTCCGGGTGGGCGGAGCGAGGCATGCGCTCGCCTCATCAGGTGGAGGTGGAAAATCATGGCTTCAGCCGTTGTCGAGAGTGCTCAGCGCGTGCGCAGGCCCTGGTACCGGCAGCTGTACGCGTGGGTGCTCGCCGGAATGGCCGCAGGCGTGATCGTCGGCCTGGTGGCACCTGGCTTCGCGACGTCGTTGGAGGTTCTGGGGGACACGTTCGTCGGGCTGTTGACGATGCTGCTGGGACCGATCGTCTTCTGCATGGTCGTCAGCGGTATCGCGGCCGTGAACCGGCTCCGGCACGTCGGCGCGATCGCGTTGCGTTCGATCGCGTACTTCGAGATCGTGACCACGCTGGCGCTGTTGCTCGGGCTCCTCGCCGTGAACCTGGTGCGCCCGGGTGACGGCCTGGCGGTGGACCCCGCTCAGCTTCAGCTCACCGACGAGGTGAGCGCGCGGGTTGACGCGGCGTCAGAGATGTCGTGGACCGACTACGTGCTGCAGATCTTCCCGAAGAACATCGTGGCGAGCTTCGCCGAAGGCGCGATTCTTCAGATTCTGTTCTTCGCCGTTCTGTTCGGCGTCGCCCTGGCCGTCCTCGGCGATCGGGCTCGGCCCGTGGCCCGGGCGGTCGATCGGATCGGCGAGGTCCTGTTCACGATCGTGCGACTCGTTACGTATGCCGCCCCCGTCGGCGTGTTCGGCGCGATGGCGTACACCGTGGGCCACTTCGGGGTGGCGACCATCGGCGCGCTGCTGAAGCTGATCGGCACCTTCTACGGCACATCGATCGTGTTCGTGGTCGTCGTCCTCGGCGGCATCCTGCTGCTGGTACGGCTGAACCCGCTGCACACTTTCCGGTACTTCAAGGACGAGATCCTGCTGGCGCTGGGCGCGTCCTCCTCGGAAGCCGCGATCCCCGGCATCGTCGCCAAACTCACCCGCCTCGGCGTCGACAAGGGGACGGCGGGCATCACCGTCAGCGCGGGCTATTCGTTCAACCTCGACGGCACATGCATCTATCTCACGCTGACCAGCATGTTCATCGCACAGGCGCTGGGGATCGACCTCGATCTCGGCCAGCAGCTGCTGCTCCTCGCGGTGATGTTGTTGTCGTCGAAGGGAACCGCGGGCGTGACCGGAGGCGGCTTCGTGATGCTGTCCACGACGGTGTCGGCGACGTCCGTCATCCCGGTCTCGGGTGTGATGCTCGTCTTCGGGATCGACCGATTCATGTCCGAGTGCCGCGCCGTCGTGAACTCACTCGGCAACGCGGTGGCAGGTCTGGTGATCGCGCGCTGGCAAGGCGAGATCTCGTCGTCGGCCGCCAACGCCATCATGTCCGGGAAGTCCGCGCCTCCCGTCCCGCTGACATCCGAGCCGGAGAAGGTCAGCGGCCGATGACCGGCAAACTCAGCCTCCAACGGGTTCAGGTATTCGTGGCGATCGCCGACCACCGCGGTATCTCGGCGGCCGCGAGAGCGCTCGGCGTCGCGCAGTCGACCGTCTCGTCTCACCTTCAGCAGCTCGAAGGCGAGGTCGGTGCGGTGCTGGTCGACCGTTCCGCGCCGTCGCTCAGGCTCACCGAGGCCGGTGAGAAGCTCCTTGAGTACGGCCGTGGTCTGCTCGCCCTCGCGGACGAGGCGCTGGATCAGATCACGCGTGTACGACGAGCGCCGGTCGCCGGTGTCCTGGCCATCGGAGGCACGACCACTGCGACGGAGCGCCTGCTTCCACGGCTCCTGCGTTCGTTCCTGGACCGCTACCCGGACGTCGAGCTGGAACTCCACGTCGCGAACTCCTCGCTCATCACCCAGAAGGTGCTCTCCGGCGAGCTGCCTCTCGCGCTCGTCGCCGCTCAAAGCGAGCAGCCCTCTCTCAGCGCGACGGCAGCGGGAAGCGAGGAGCAGGTGGTCATCGTGGCCGGCGATCACCCGCTCGCCGGGCAGCGGGTGGAGCCGCGCCTGTTGCGCGGCACCCGCATCCTGCTTCGAGAGGAGGGATCCACCACGCGCCAGTACCAGGTTGACATGGCGCAGAGGTGGGGAATCCCACGCACCCATGCCGGCACGATCGCCGGCACGAGCGCGATCGTTGCCGCGGTGGCCCAGGGTCTCGGCCTGGCCTGCCTGCCCAGGGCCGTCGCCGAGGAGGCCCTGCTGCTCGGCCGGGTCGCAGAGGTCCATCTCGACCCGGCGCCTCCCGAACGCCCGATCCAGCTGATCAGGCTGGCGGCACGACCGCCGACGCTGGTCGAAGAGCTCTTCATCGAAAGCGTCCGTGAAGAAAGGACACCGTGACCACCATCACCGTGAACGATCGCCCGTACACCGTCCCGGATCACCCCGTCGTCGTCATCACCGTCGACGGTGGTGACCCGCGATACTTCCGGGACGGGCTGAGCCGCGGCATCATGCCCCGTCTCCAGCGGATGCTCGACGGCGGCGGCGTCTTCTCCGTCGGAGCGTCAGAGATGCCGAGCCTGACCAACCCGAACAACATCTCCATCGTCACCGGCGTTCCGCCTGCCATCCACGGCATCCCCGGGAACTACTGCCGGCTGCCCGACGGCTCACTGGAACTGCTCAATGATCCTCGATTTCTTCGCGCGCCGAGCATCCACGCCGAGTTCGCCGCCCGCGGGATCCCGACCCTGGCCGTCACGACCAAGGACAAGCTCCGGCGCCTGCTCGGAAACGGCGGTGTGCCGAGCGTCAGCGTCGAACGCGCAACAGGTGCCGCACTGCCCGAGTACGGGATCGACGACATCGAGGAGCTCGTCGGAACACCTGCTCCCGACGTCTACGACCCCTCCGCCAGCCACTACGCGATGCGCATCGGCCTCGCCGTGCTTCAGCGGGTTCCCGAGCTGCGTCTCATCTACGTCTCCCTCACGGACCGGGTCCAGCATGCGGCAGCACCCGGGGACGAACTCGCCGACCGGTTCTTCGTCGAGTTCGACGCCTTGCTCGGCGCGTACCTGGACGCTGGGTGCACCGTGGGGATCACCGCCGATCATGGAATGAACGCCAAGCACCACGACGCCGGCACCGCTCGGGTGCACTATCTCGGCGACCTCCTCACCGAAGCGGGTGTCCCGTTCGAGGAGATCGTGCTGCCCATCACCGACCCCTACCCCAAGCATCACGGGGCGCTCGGGGGCTTCGCCTGGCTGCATCTGGCTCCCGAGCATCGCGGGGCCGCTGTGCGTGCCCTCGCGGCACTGCCCGGCATCGAAGAGGTCTGGGAACGTGAGGACGCGGCGACGATCTACGAGCTTCCGGCGGACCGCATCGGTGACATCGGTCTCGCGGCCGCGGCCGACACCGCGCTCGGCCGCCATGCGGTCGATCACGATCTCTCGCAGCTCCATGGAGGTCTCCGATCCCACGGCAGCAGGCACGAGCAGCTCGTTCCGCTGATCCTCAGCCGCCCCGTCAGGGGGCCGCTGGCGAAGCGGCTGTACGCCGGTGTGCTGAGGAATCGGGACATCCACGATCTGACGCTCAACAACACCGTGTAGACGGCACGGTCCGTCTGAAGCCGGGGTGGGGCGACGCCGGCCGGCCGGATGGATGGATGGATGGCGAAAGGTGACGAATGCCACCGCGCCTCCATGGGTGCGGCCGCGCGAACCGGCCCTATCTTTGTACTGACTGGTCAGTACAAACAATGGAGTCATGGTGATCGTTGCGGAAGGGTTGGCGGTCGAGGGGGTGTACCCGGAGGTCTCGCTGAAGGCCGGGGCCGGCACGCTCACGGTGGTCGCGGGTTCGGCGGGGAGCGGGCGGACGAGCCTCCTGCTGACGCTGGCCGGGCGGATGAAGCCCACCGAAGGCGCACTGAACGTCGCCGGGCACGCCGGGCGCCGCGCCATCCGCAAAGCTGTGGCGTTGGCGCTGATCGACGGGGTGACGGATCTGGACCGGTCGCTGACGGTCGGGGAGCACTTGCGGGAGCGGCGGCGCCGGCCGTACCAGGAGATTCTTGAGCGGGTCGGGCTGGCGGGCCAGGAGCGAACGCTGGTGCGGGAGCTGGATCGCGAGCAACGCGTGCGGCTGGGCCTCGCGCTGGCGCTGCTGGACGAGCCCGAGGTGATCGTCGCTGACAACGTGGACGCGGGCCTGCCGGCCGACCGGCAGCAGGCGCTGTGGAACCTGCTGCGGAGCCTCGACCGCACGGTGGTGGCCTCGTGCGTGACGCCGCCCGTCCGCTTCGACCAGCTGGTGGAGCTGTCATGAAGGGCATGTTGCGGTCGCGGCTGACGAGAGCGGCGCTGGCGGCGGTGGTGGTGCTGCCGCTCCTGTACGCGGGCCTGTACCTGTGGTCGTTCTGGGACCCGCAGGGCAATCTGGACCGCGTGCCGGTCGCGCTGGTCGTCGAGGACCGGCCTGCCGAAGCCGCGGGCAAGACCCTGCACGCGGGCCGCGACCTGGCCGGCGAGCTGCGGAAGCGCGACGTCTTCGGCTGGCACGAGACCACCGCGAGGCAGGCGGCCGACGGGGTCGCGGACGGTACGTTCTACCTGTCGCTGACCGTGCCCGCCGACTTCAGCGCCAAGCTGGCCTCACCCGCCGACGACGACGCCGCACCGAGCCCGGCGCGGCTCGGGCTGCGCGTGGACACGGGCCGCAGCTACATCATGGGCAGCATCTCGGACGCGGTGTTCAACGAGGTGCGGGCGGCGGCCGAGCGCACGGCGATCCACGACTACTTTGACAACGTCTTCGTCTCGATCGGCGACATCCACGACAAGACGGCGGAGGCCGCCGAGGGCGCGGACAAGCTGCACGACGGCGTCGTGCGGCTCGGTGACGGCGTCTCCCGGCTCAGCGACGGCCTGGGCACGGCCGAGAACGGCGCCCGGCAGCTCTCCGCCGGCCTGAGCACCGCCAACACCGCCACGGGCAGGCTGCGTGACGGCTCGTCCCAGGTCACGCAGGGCCTCACGCAGGCGCAGCAGGCCATCGGGCAACTGCGGGACGGCCTGAACCAGCTCCACGAGAAAGGCACCACTCCGCTCAGTTCCGGAGCGAAGGAGGCATACCAGCAGGTTCACGCTCAGACTCGCACGGTCAACCAGCTCGCCGACACGTACGTCCCCGTGCTGGACGAATGGGGCCCCAAGATCTCCAGGGCCGCCGAGGCGGTCGCCGACGCCGCCGACAAGGTCGCCGACGGCGGGTCGTCAACGGGCGTGGCACAGTCGAGCGCGGCGAACACCCGCGCGGGAAGCGCGGCCGACAGCGCCAGGGAGGCGAGCTCGCAGGCGCAGGCCGCGCTCGACCGCCTCGGCGCGGACGCCGACCCCGAGGTACGCAGCCTGCTGCGGAACGCGGCCGCCGCCGCGCGCCGGGCCGCCACTCAGGCGGACCAGGCCCAGGACGCCGCCCGGACGAGCGTCGGCAGCGGCGCGGGAACCCGGATCGACGGCGTCGCGGACCTGAGGAACCAGGCGCGGGAGCTGGCCGCGCAGGCTCGCAAGATCGCGGCCGTGGCACCTCGGCTCGGGTCCAAGCTGGACCAGGCCAGGAGCCGGCTCAATGCCCTGGACACGGGCCTGGGCAAGCTGGCCGATGGCGCCGCGAAGGTGAACTCCGGTCTGGGCACGGCCGCGACCGGCGCGAACCGGCTCTACCAGGGTGCGACCAAGCTGACCGACGGTTCGCGCCAGGTCACGAACGGCATCGGACGCCTGGGCGGCGGGCTGGTCAGGCTGAGCGACGGCGCGAGCGAACTGAGCACCGGCGTGGACCGGCTCCACGACGGCGCGGGCCAGGCGGACAAGGGCGCGACCAAGCTCGCCGCAGGATCGAAGGAGCTGGCAGGCGGGCTCGGCGACGGCGCCGCCCGGATCCCCGACTACGACGGCAAGCAGCGCGACGACCGCGCGGACGTGATGAGCGACCCGGTCCGGCTGGCCAAGACCGTCGACAACGAGGTGCCCAACTACGGCACCGGCTTCGCGCCGTTCTTCCTGCCGCTGGCGCTCTGGGTCGGTGCGATGATCGCGTACATGGTGCTGAAGCCGCTGAACCAGCGGCGGCTGGCGGGCACGACGGGCGCGGTGCGGATCGCGCTGGCGGGCTGGCTGCCGGCGGTGGTGCTCGGGGCGGCGCAGGTGGGCGTGCTGGTGGCGGTTCTGCGGCTCGGGCTCGGGCTGGAGGCCGCGAGCTGGGCCGGGCTCGCCGGGCTGCTGCTGCTCGCGACCGCCGCGTTCATGGCGGTCGTGCAGGCGGTGAACGCGCTGCTCGGTCCGCCCGGACGGGTGGTCGCGCTGGCGCTGCTGATGCTGCAGCTCACCTCGGCGGCCGGTACGTATCCCATCGAGACGTCGCCCGGGTTCTTCCAGACGATCTCGCCGTGGCTGCCGATGAGCTGGGTGGTGTCGGCGCTGCGCAGGCTGATCAGCGGTGGCGATCTCACCGTGGTGTGGCAGGCTTGCGGCGTGCTGTCGGCTTTCCTCGTACTCGGGCTCGCGCTCACCACGCTCGCCGTGGAGCGCGGCCGCATCTGGTCCGTCAAACGCCTGCACCCGGAGCTGGCGCTGTGAGCGAGCGGAGCGAGCGAACCAATGGGCACAGCAGCGTTGCGTTCACAGGCCTGACGAAGGAGGGCCTGTGAACGAGCGTGCCGCCAGGCGCGGGAGCAGGCAGGACACCCGGCAGAAGGTGTTCAGGGCGGCTGTGGAGCTGATCGCAGAGCACGGGTACGCGGCCACCACGGTCGACGCCATCGCCGAGCGGGCCGGGGTGGCCAAGGGCACCGTGTTCTACAACTTCGGCAGCAAGGAGGGACTGTTCGAGGCGCTGCTGGAGCACTCGATCGACATGCTCGCCGAGGCGCTGGCCGGTTCCGACACCGGGGAGAGCGCGCTGGACGCGCTCGACTCGGTGGTGCTCGGCCAGCTCAGGTTCTTCGAGGAGCACGGGGCCTTCGCCCGGGTGCTGCTGGCCGAGATGTGGCGGACGGCGTGGCAGGAGACGGTGGGGCGGCTGCGCCGGAGCGCGCTCGGCGTGTACGCGGACGTGCTGCGCAGGGCCGCCGCGAACGGCGAGGTCCGGGCCGACCTGGACGTGGAGACGGCGGCGACGGCCGTGTTCGGCATGGTGCTGACGGTCGCCATCGAGCGCCGCGCCCTGTATCCGGACCGGCCGCTGGAGCGCACTCACGCGACCCTGGTCGAGCTCCTGCACGGCCGCATCAAGTAGTCCCTACCTGGCGAATACACCTGCGCCGAGTTCGCGGCCCCGGCCTCGCGAGCGCCCCGAGGCGGGGACCGGCCGCTCAGGGATTCGGGCTTCCGGCATGGCCGGTCGCTCAGGGATTCGGGCCTCCGGCACGGTGCTGGTCGCTCAGGGATTCGGCCCTCCGGCGCGGGGCCGGCCGCTCAGAGATTCCGGTCCTCGGGGACTGCCGGCAAGGCCGGGATGTCCGCTACCGAGATGATCTGTCTTCCGCCGATGAAGCTCCCCGCGACGAACACCCCCGCGTCGTGGGCGTGACGCCCGCGGTGGCTGGCGGAGGCGTCTTCGATCAGCCACGGCGTCAGGTTGAGCTCGAACGCCCCGAGCGCGGTCGCCAGCACGCAATTTTCCGTGGCGATCCCGCACAGGTAAATGTCCCGCCACCCCCGTCCGGCGATCAGCGCCGCTCCGCCGGCGTCGGCGAACAGGTTGTACCCCTTCTTGTCGATGACGGCCGTTGCCTGCCGCGCGTGCGCCCGCAGCTCGTCGACGATCTCGATCTGCGGCGGCTCCATGCATTCTGTCCAGCCGAGCAGCCGCTCGTACGGCGAGCCCGGATGGTTGACGTAGCGGGTGAACACCACGTCGTTCCCCGCCGATCGCCACCGGGCGACAAGGTCCGCGATGACGGGGACGATATGGGCAGAAACATCGCGAACGAAGTAGTTCTGCATGTCGATGACCACGAGCACGGACTCGCCGGAACGTACCGTCACGCTCCTAGGTTCGGACGTGATGCCCCGGACGCGCCATCACCCGCGCGGCTCGACGGCAGTGTCGTACTCGCCGCCCTTCATCGGGAGACGCCCCGTCAGGCACGGCGGATCGTGATGTCGCCGTCGTGGCTGCGGGCGCGGATCTCGACCGTCTCGTCGAACCCGTCCGGGCTCTCGCGGGCGTCGAGGGAGTTGAGCAGCCTGCCGTTGGCCGTGCTCACGTCGAGGAACGCCGCCGTGCCCTGCCGGATGCCGACCTCGAGGTCGCCGGTCGTGCTCGTCAGGACGACCGAGCCGCGCGCGACCTCGCCGATCCGCACGCTGCCGTGCACGTTCTTCGCCTCGACGCCGCCGTGGGCGCGCTCGACCTGCATGTCGCCGCTGGTGCCGATCAGCCGCAGGTCGCCCGTCACCTCGCCGATGTAGCACTCCCCGTCGTCGTTCCTGATCGACGCGGGGCCGTCCACCTCCTGGATCCTGATCTCGCCGGAGGCGCTGGAGACCTCGGCCCGGCCGGTGGCGCGCTCGACGCCGATCTCTCCGCTGTCGCTGGTCAGCTGGATCGCGCCGGCCTCGTCGAGCCGGATGTCGCCGTGGTCCGTCTGCAGCCGGCAGTCTCCCAACTGGCCGGTGCAGTGGAACTCGCCCGACGTCGTCGAGCCCTGTACGTGCGAGCCCGACGGCAGCTCGATCGTCACGCGGACCGACTCCCCCCAGTCACCGAACAGGCCGGCCAGGGCTGACAGGCCCCACCCCTGGCGCCGCGGGCCTGCTCCGGCGCCCGCATACCGGGACTGGGCGGGCTCCTGTTGTGCGCTTTTGACGACCAGCTTGCCGGCCGCGTAGCCGATCTGGACCGCGGCCGCCCCTCCCTCGCCGTCGTCAGGCCGGGCGTCGACCACCGTGGTGGCGCGGTCGCTCGCGATGATCCTGACCTCTGCGCCGGGCAGGTCGATGCTGACCGAGATCGGCTCGGGTGTGTCGAATGTCGGCATGAAACCCTCCTCGTGGTTGCGTACGTCCGGGCCTCAGCCGACCCAGCCGGTGTAGCTGCGCCCGCTCGCCGAGCCGCGCCCCGCCGCCCGGCGGCCGCCGGGCTCCAACGTGGCCGCGACGGCACGCACCAGCCAGGTGTTGACCGACAGGCCTTCCCGGCGGGCGGCCTCCTCGACCTGCACCTTCAGGTGCTCAGGGAGCCGGAGGCTGAAGCGGGCCGTGCCGCCTTCCTGGATCTCCACGGGCTGGACGCCCGCGCCGGACGGCCCGCCGTCGTCATCGGGGGCGTCCGGCGCGGACGGGTGCTGCGCCGGGGATCGGGTCAGGACGAAGTCGGGATCGCCGCGGCGCAGGCGGACCTCCACCGAACCCGGCGCCAGCTCGCGCGTGATCTCGTCGGCGGCCGCCGACAGGACCTCCAGCAGGATCAGCCGGACGGATGACTCGAGAGGTGAGACAAGTCGCTCGGCGAGGGCGCGCGCGTCCTCGCCGCCTGCTTCCGCGGCGATCGCGAGGTCCCTGTGTAGCCTGTCGACGTACGGCTTGAGATCCATGGCGCCATTATGGCGCCAAAGTGACGCCAACGCCAGCGTCGCCGCGTCACGTCCGGCCGGGAGCGCTCCCGAGGGTGTCGCGCAGCCGGCTCTTCCGGATCTTGTTCGAGCCGGTGCGGGGCAGGTCGTCCACGATGTCGAGGTGCACGGGGAGCTTGTACTTGGCCAGCCGCTCGGCCAGGAACGCCCGCAGTTCGCCGATGGTCAGACCGCGCCCGGGGACGATGATCACGAATGCCCGGCCGACCTCTCCCCACGTGGCGTCCGGTACGCCGATCACCGCGACCTCGGCGACCGAGGGGTGCTCGTAGACGGCCGCCTCGACCTCGGCCGGGTAGACGTTCTCGCCGCCGGAGATGTACATGTCCTTGACCCGGTCGACGATGTGGAAGTGCCCGTCGGGGTCCACGTACGCGATGTCGCCTGAGTGGAACCACCGGCCCTCGGAGAAGGCCCGCGCGGTGGCGGCGGGGTCGTCCCAGTAGCCGGGGGTCACGTTCGGGCCCTGGATGATCACTTCGCCGGGTTCGCCGGGGGCGGTGTCGGTCAGGTCGGGGCGGACGCAGCGGACATTGGTGAAGAAGACCGGGACCCCGGCGGATCCGGCCTTGCGTTCGCTCTCGCCCGCCTCCAGGAACGTGGCGCCCGGCGCCGTCTCGGTGAGGCCGTAACCTTGGCAGAAGGTCAGGCCGCGTTCCTGATAGGTGTGGATCAGCGCGGGCGGGACCGCCGCGCCGCCCGCCATCAGGCAGCGTACGGACGACAGGTCGGCGTCCGCCCAGCGGGGCGACCGCGCGAGCGCGGCGAACATCGTGGTCACGCCGAACATCCAGGTGACGCGATGCCCGGCGATGAGGTCGAAGCAGGCGTCCACGCTCCAGGACGGCATGATGACCGAACATCCGCCCTTGAGGAACGTGGGCAGCAGGCACTGGTTGAGCGCCGCCACGTGGAACAGCGGCGCGCTGACCAGCGTCACCTCGTCGGCGGCGACGTCCACCCCGACCAGGAGGTTGTAGCAGTTCCAGATCAGGTTTCCGTGGGTCAGCGTGGCGCCCTTGGGGCGGCCCGTGGTGCCGGAGGTGTCCAGGACGCAGGCCGCGTCGTCGAGGCCGACCGGCACGTCGATGGGCGCGGGGTCGCCGGCGGCGAGCCACTCCTCGTAGTCCGCGCCCAGAGCCACCACCGTGCGTACGGCCTGCCCGAAGGCGTGCTCGGGGGCGTGGACGAGCACGGTCGCCCCGCTGTGGGCCAGCAGGTGGTCGATCTCCGGCGCGGCGAGCCGGAAGTTCAGCGGCACGAAGATGCCGCCGAGCATGTGCGTGGCGAACATCGTCTCCACGAACGCCGGGTGGTTCTGCCCCAGGTAGGCCACCCGGTCCCCTTTGCGCACCCCGGCCGCGCGCAACTGCCCGGCCAGCCGGGTGGTGCGGTCGAACACCTCCGCGTACGTCGTCGCGCGGTCGCGGAAGACGAAGGCGGTGCGGTCCGGCGACATCGCGGCCCGCCTGGCCGGCCACCCGCCGAGCCCTGCGTTCAACACCGTCCCGTCGCCTCTCAGGCGTAGTGGCGGTAGACGGCACGGGCGACGCAGGCGGGCTTGCCGACGCCGTCGATCTCGACCGCGAAGTCGCAGAGCATCTGCACGCCGTCGCCGGCCACGTCCTCGACCTCGGCGACCTTCGCGGCCAGGCGGACCTTGGCGCCCACGCGCACCGGGGCGGGGAAGCGGACCTTCTCCAGCCCGTAGTTGATGCTCATTTTAACGCCCTGGATGCCGAGCACCTCGTTGAACAGCGGGATGACCAGGGCCAGGGTGAGATAGCCGTGGGCGATGGTGCCGCCGAAGGGGCCGTCCGCGGCCTGCCGGGTGTCCACGTGGATCCACTGGTGGTCGTTCGTGGCGTCCGCGAAGGTGTTGACCCGCTCCTGGGTGATCTCCAGCCAGGAGCTGTGGCCCAGGTCGCGGCCGGCCAGGGCCTTGATCTCCGCGAGTCCGTCAACTGTGATCATGAGGTCTCCTTGTCGAGGCCGAGCAGGCGGGCGGCGTTGTCCTTGAGGATCTTGGGGCGGACCTCGGGCTTGATGTCGAGCTTGGCGAAGTCGGCCAGCCAGCGGTCCGGGGTGATGACGGGGTAGTCGGAGCCGAAGAGCACCTTGTCCTTGAGCAGGCTGTTGGCGTACCGGACGAGCTGGGGCGGGAAGTACTTCGGCGACCATCCGGACAGGTCGATGTGGACGTACGGCTTGTGCGTGGCGACGGCGAGCGCCTCGTCCTGCCAGGGGAACGACGGGTGCGCCAGGATGACGCGCAGCTCGGGGAAGTCCACGGCCACGTCGTCGACCAGCATCGGATTGGAGTACTTGAGCCGGATGCCGCCCCCGCCGGGCACTCCCGCGCCGATGCCGGTCTGTCCGGTGTGGAAGAGGGCGGGCACGCCGAGCTCCTCGATCACCTCGTACAGGGGGTAGGCCATCGGGTCGTTCGGGGCGAACCCCTGGATGCTGGGGTGGAACTTGAAGCCGCGCACCCCGTGCCGCTCCACCAGGCGGCGGGCCTCCCGCGCCCCCGCCCTGCCCTTGTGCGGGTCGACGCTGGCGAACGGGATCAGCACGTCGGCGTGTTCGGCGCAGCTCTCGGCGATCTCCTCGTTGGCGATGCGCGGGTGGCCGGTGGCGTGCTCGGCGTCCACGGTGAACACCACCGCGGCCATCTTCCGTTCCCGGTAGTAGGCCGCCATCTGGGGGATGGCAGGGCGCTCGTGCGAGCCGAAGTACTGCTCGGACGCGCCGAACAGCACCGGGCTCAGCGAGCCGTGGCCGTCCCTGGAGATCTCGGCGTGGGTGTGGACGTCGATCGCGACCAGCTCGTCGAGGTTCACCGTCCGGCTCCCTTGGGGGCGGGGATGCCGTAGGTCTCGGGTTCGGCGCCGACGCCCGTGTGCCACTGCCCGGCGATGGCCTCGGCGCTCCAGCCGCCGTCGGCGTACGCCACCGCCTTCTCCTTCGGGTGCGCCCACAGGGCCAGCCGGTCCCCGCCGACGCCGATCGCCTGTCCGGTGACGCCCTTGGAGTCGTCCGAGGCCAGGTACGTGATCAGCCCGGTCACGTCCTCAACCGTGCCCAGCCCCTCGTCCCTGCGCAGCCAGCCGGGCAGCGGCTCCCCGGTGCGCTCGGACTCCTCGATGACCGGTGCGAACGCCGGGATGGTCTTGGTCATCTCGGTGGCCGCGACCGGGATCACCGCGTTGACCGTGATGTCGGCCTTGGCCAGCTCCATCGCCCAGGTCCGGGCCATCGCGACGATGCCGGCCTTGGCCGCGGCGTAGTTGGTCTGGCCGAAGTTGCCGCGCTGGCCGGCCGGCGAGCCGACGAGGATCAGCCGCCCGCCCGTCCCCTGCTCGCGCATCCGCACCGCCGCCGCGCGGGCGCACGTGAACGTGCCCCGCAGGTGCACGTTCACGACGTCGTCGAAGTCCTCGTCGGACATCTTCCACAGCACCCGGTCGCGCAGGATGCCAGCGTTCGTGATCAGCACGTCGAGGCGGCCGAGCTCCCGTACGCTCGCCCCGATCAGGTGGTCGGCCGCCGCCGTGCCGCCGACCGCGGCGGCCACGCCGACGGCCCGGCCACCCGCCGCGGTGATCTTCGCCACCGCGGCGTCCACCACCTCCTGATCGACGTCGTTCACCACCACCGCGGCGCCCGCCGCGGCCAGGGCCTCGGCATAGGCCAGGCCGAGGCCGCGCCCGCTGCCGGTGACGATCGCCACTTTGCCGGTCAGATCCATGTGGGACACCTCTCAGAACGTGATCACGGGGTCGATCGCCTTGCCCTGCGCGGCGCGATCGATGTCGTCGAACGGGTAGCGGCCGACCGGCTTCCACACTGGTGGCTGGCTGGCTTCTGCACCGACGGCCGACCGGCTTCCGTACCGGCAGCCGGCCGGCTTCCGTGCCCGCGGTTGGCCGGCTTCCGCACCGGCAGCCGGCCGACACGGACGAGCGGGACCAGGGCGGGAATCGCGGCCCGCGTCTCGGCCGCACCGGGCGTCGGGGAAAGCCGGCCCGCGCCGAGGATTCGGGAGAGCCAGCCGGCGCCCACGACTTGGGGGAGCCGGCCGGCGTCGAGGGTCAGGCCGGTCACGCGCCCGCCCACGGCAGCATGGCGTTCACATCGGGGGCCGGCTCGGTGCCGTACCTCACGCGCCTGCCCCGGCAGCGTGGCGTCGAGGTCGAGGACCGGCTCGGTGCCGACGACGGTGCGCCGACCAGGACGAACGTGCCCCGGGCGGCCGTCACGGTCTCGTCCGCCGCGGGTACGGCGGCGGCCACCCTGACCGGTGGACGGGTCCATCACGGTGGCCCGGCCGCTCTTGGCCGCGTCGACGCCAGTCATATCCGCCACGGCCACGGCCGCCCCTGGCCTTCCTCGGGCTCGGGCTCGCTCATGGTCGCGCTTCTCCCTCACGGATACCGCCCGTGGCAGGGCCGCGGAGTGGCCCCGGCCACACGACGGAAAGGCCGGGTACGCCGCGGACAAGCCGCCTTCAATTGACAGGAAACCTGTCGATGGGCAGTCTTGTTGCCAACAGGTTTCCTGTCAATGGCCTAGCCTGGATCTCCCCGACGACGACTCAGGAGCAGGTGATGACCGCAACGGCGGAACAGCAGGCGGGAACGGCCGCGGACAAGGCACCGCCGTCGCTGCTCTACATGGTCAAACAGGTGGAGCTCGTCGTCCGCGCACGCCTCGACGACCTGGTGCGGCCGGCCGGCATCACGGTGACGCAGTACACCGCGCTCACCGTGCTGGAGCGGCACGACGGGCTGTCGGCCGCGCAGCTGGCCCGCGACTCGTTCGTCACCGCCCAGTCCGTGGCCGACCTGGTGCGCGCCCTGGAGGAACGCGGGCTCATCCGGCGCGAGCGCAACCCGGCCAACCGCCGCGAGCTGCACATCCTCCTCACCGACGCGGGGCGCGAACTCCTGGTCCGCCTCGCCGAGCCCGTACGCGAGCTCGAGGAGCTCATGATCGCCGACCTGTCCGCGCGCCAGGTCGGCCAGCTCCGCCACGCCCTCTCCAAGGCGTGGCGGGCTCTTTTGTGAAGCTCTTCGACGACGGTCACCCGGCGGCGACGGCGTCAACCGTAGGTCTGACCTGAAACCCAGACCTCAGGTGGACGCGGTGGGACACGTCCCTCCTCAACAATGGCCGGGTGACGTTAGGCATGTCCTTCCCGGAGATCGTCGTGGTGCTGGCCGCCGCGCTGCTGGTGCTCGCTCGCCGGCTCCCGTCGTCCCGTGCCCGCAGGCCGGTCACGATGGGCGCGTCGGCGGTTGTGCTGCTTTCCGCGACGGCGCTGGTCCTGGCCGGGGTGCGCTGGCAGTTCGTGCCGGTTCTCGCGGGCGCGGCCATCCTGCTGTCGTTCAGTCTTCCCGTGCTGCTGGGCCGAGCCGCGTGGCGAGCTCCGTGGTGGCTGGCGTTGCCGGGCTGGACGGCGTGCGCCGGCCTCCTCGCCGCGGGTCCAGTGGCGGCGTGGGCGTTTCCGGTGCCCGATTTCCCCGAGCCGTCGGGCCGGTTCCCGGTCGGCACCCTCGTGCTGCAGTGGACCGATCAGGCGCGTCCGGAGCCCGCGACCCCCGACCCGGATGACCGGCGCACGGTGGTCGTCCAGTTCTGGTATCCGGCGCAGGGGAGCGCCACGGGCACCGCGCGGTCTGTGTATCTCGGCCGTACGGAGCGGGAGGCGCGCGTCGTCTCCGGCGCCGCGGCGGACTACCTCGGGGTGCCCGGCTTCCTGCTCCACGGCGCCTCGACCGCCCGCACCCGCTCGGTGCCGGGTGCCGCCGTGGCCGGGACGGGAGGACGGTTCCCCGTGGTGCTGTTCTCGCCGGGGCTCGGGGGAGTGCGCACCCAGAACACCGCGTGGGCGGAGGAGCTGGCCAGTCTCGGCTACGTCGTGGTGGCCCTCGACCACCCGTACGACTCCGCCGCCGTCGTCCTCGCCGACGGCCGGACGATCCGCACCCGGGTCGCCGCGACCGGCGACGAGCGCGAGGACGAGCGGCGGGCGGCCGGCTGGACGGCGGTGCGCGCCGCCGACCTCGGCTTCGTCCTGACCCAGCTGGGCCGCCTCGACCGAGGTGAGATCGCGGGCCCGTTGACCGGTCGCCTCGACACCGCTCGGGCCGCGGTGACCGGCCACTCGATCGGCGGGGCCGCCGCGTTGCTGGCGGCCCGTCAGGACTCTCGGTTCGCGGCGGTCATCGACCTGGACGGCGCTCCCCACGACCCCGAGCCGCGGCCCTTCCGCCAACCGGTGCTCGCACTCACCCACCCGGTGGACCCGGCGGACAACCCGACCTACATTCCCCGCCTCACGCAGGTGCTCGACCTCAGCACCGCCACGAGCTACCGGCTCACCGTCCCGGGGACGGCGCACCTGACCTTCACGGACGCGCCGCTCTACCTTCCGCCCGTGCCCGCACTGGCAGGGTCGCTGGGCCGCACAGCCGGGCTGCGCCTCACAGCCGCCACCAGCGCCGCGTTCCTCGACGCGACCTTACGCGGCAAACCGGGCGATCTCACCGCGCAGCTGTCACCGTACGGCGACCTCACCGTCCACCACGCGGACAGCGAGGTACGATCCGGCGGGTGAACGAGCAGCGCTGGACCGACTACCTCTACGAGCGGCACCCGCCGGTCCAGCTGCACGCGTGGGCACGCGAGCTGGCCTACTTCCGCTTCTGCCGCGCGTACGGCGGGCACGCCAACGATGGCGACCAGCTGCTGGCCGGGCTGCGCATCGAGACGCAGGACGACCTCGTGCGGACGCTGTCCGCGCTCGGCGTGCCCGTGACGTGGCTCGGCCCCAGCGACCCGCGGCCGGTCCCCGGCGTCGCCTACACCGCGGCCGAGTTCGCCCGTTTCCCGGTCGCCATGTCGCGCTTTCCCGGGATCGGGCAGCCGGGGCACGTGGAGATCGCCGGACAACGCGCCCACGTCTGGTCGCACGGGGATCGGCTGGACGTCAGCGTGGCCGACACCGCCGATCCCTACAACGTCACGGAGGCCGCGGTCGCTTCGGCCAAGGCGATCGAGGCGCTGCTGGCTCCGATCGCGGACCAGGTCGTGGACCCGCCGCAGGACGACAGGAACTGCGTATGCCCCCGCTACCACCCGGACCTCTGGCCCGATCGGCAAGGGTGACGCAACGCCGAGACGCGCCCCGATGCCGGACCGGTCAACTGGCGATCAGGGCCGCGCCGGTGAGTCGGTCGGCTGGCGGTGCGGGTCGGGCTGTCGGGTCTGGTCGGATGGCGATCGGGGTCGTGTGTCGGGCCCGGTCGATTGGCGGGGCGGGTCGCGCCGTTGGGGTGGTCAGCTGGCGATGCGGGTTGTGCTTGCCCGTTCGTGGAATGTTCGGCGGTAGGTGGTGGGGGATACCCCGACGATTCGGGCGAAGTGTGCTCGTAGGCTGGCCGGTCCGCCGAACCCGCAGCTGTCGGCGATCCATCCGATCGGCCGGTCGCTGGTCTCCAGGAACTGCTGGGCCCGGCGTACCCGCTGCTGCAGCAGCCAGCGCAGCGGCGACATCCCGAGCGCCTCGGCGAACCGGCGTTCGACGGTGCGCACGCTGACATTGGCCTGGGCGGCCAGGTCGGCGATGGACAGCGGCAGATGCAGTTGCTCGGTGGCCCAGTCCAGCAGGGCGGCCAGCCAGTCGTCGCGGACCACCGGCGAGGTGGGACGGTGGTACTGGGCCTGCCCGCCGTCCCGGTGCGGCGGGGTGACCAGGCGGCGGGCCAGTTCGGCGGCCACCGCGGCACCATGGTCGACCCGTACGACGTGCAGACAGGCGTCGATCCCGGCCACCGTTCCCGCGGAGGTGATCACGTTGGCGTCCTCCACGTAGAGCACGGACGGGTCGACCCGGACGGCGGGGTAGCGGCGGCTCAGCTCCTCCGCGTGCAGCCAGTGCGTGGTGGCCCGGCGCCCGTCGAGCACCCCGGCGGCGGCCAGGACGAAGGCGCCGGAACAGATGGACAGGATCCGGATCCCGCGCCGGTACGCCTCCCGGACGATGTCCACCAACTCGGCCGGTGGGTCGTCGTGCACATTCGTACAGGCCGGGATGACGAAGGTGTCCGTCGAGTCCAGATCCCACCCGCCGCTCACCGGGGCGAGGGTGAATCCCGGGCTCAGCTGCACCGGCGCGTCACCGACCGGGACCGCCGAGAACTGGTACCACGGATCGGCCAGGTGCGGCCGGTCGACGCCGAAGACCTGACACGGGACGGCTGCTTCGAAGATCGGCATGTCGTCGGTGACGGCCATGACGACGCGATGGGCGCGCATGTCGCGAATCTAGCGCACGTTGACGTACGCGACGGTGGCTCCCGGCGGCACCGTTCAGCAAGATCGGAGGGAGCCTGAACAGCTGAAGGAGACCTGATGATGGAGATCGACGGCCGGCCCGGTCGCGGGAGCGCGAAGCCGGTGGTGGCGGTGTTCGGCGCCTACGGGCACACCGCCCGGTTCGTGACGGCGGAGCTGCTGGAGCGCGGTTGGACGCCGGTGCTGTCCGGGCGGGACGCGGTGAAGCTGGAGGCGGCCGCCGCCGCCCACCCCGGCGTGGAGTGGCGGATCGCCTCGGTCGACGACCCGGCCTCGCTCGACCGCGCGATCGCGGGCACGGCAGCGGTGATCAACTGTGCCGGGCCGTTCGGCGACACCGCGCCGCCGCTGATCGAGGCCGCGTTGCGCGCCGGGATCCACTACCTGGACGTCACCGGCGAGACCCTGGTCGCGATGAACACTTTCGACACCTACCGGGATGACCCGCGGGTGAAGGAGGCGGGCATCGTGGTGGCACCGGTGATGGCGTTCTACGGTGCGCTGGGCGACCTGCTCGCGACCGTCGCGATGGGTGACTGGCCGGCGGCCGATGACATCTCGATCGCGGTGGCCCTGGACAGCTGGCACCCGACCCGGGGCACCGTGCTGGCCGGGCAGCGCCGGGCCGGGCGGCGGGTGGTCTTCTCGGACCACCACCTGCGGGTCGTCGCGGGCGACGAGCCGCCGCCGAAGGGGACGTGGACGTTCGCCGAACCGTTCGGGACCCAGGACGTCGTGGGGCAGTTCTCCAACGCCGACGTGATCACCGTCTCCCGCCACCTGGACATCCCGCGGATCGACGCCTTCCTGAACGTCGCCCCGCTGAAGGACCTCGGCGACCCGGAGACCAGGGGACCGCAGGCGGCCGACGCCGACGGGCGATCGGCCCAGGTCTTCCTGGTCGAGGTCGTCGTCCGGCGGGGGGATGAGCGGCGGCGGGTGGCTGCGCGCGGCCGTGACATCTACGCCATCACCGCGCCGATCGTGGTGGAGGCCGCCGAGCGGATCCTGACCGGCCGCGGCCGGGCCACCGGGGTCGTCACCGCCGGGGAGCTCTTCGACGCCGAGGACTTCCTGCGGTCCCTCCCGCTGGACGAACTGTCACTGGATGAACTGCCGCTGGGCGATGGGTGAAAACGGCCGCGAGCAGGGGATCCGGCTTCGGGGTCGGGCCGCTCGCGGTGATGAGCGGGGGGTCGGCTTCGGGGTCGGGCCGGTCATGGTGATGAGCGAGGGGATCCGGGTTCGTGTGTCGGCTTCGACGCCGGGCCACACGGTCGTGAGCGGGAGATCCAGGCCAGACGTGCGAGCCTGCTCATCTCCTGCCGGTTCGGCGCCGTACGGGAGGTGGGTCTCATCGCGGTCCTCTGCGACGACGTGATCATTTAACGACAGCACACGAACCTGTCGGCCCCTGTTCAGCCCCAAGCGTCCAGCCATGCGGCGGCTCAGTACAGCCAGCGGTGGGAGCGGACCACGGCAGCCGCGTCGCGGTCGGCCGCCCAGGCGGCGTCGGAGACGCGTACCGCCCGGAAGGCGTCGGCCAGCTCCTCGCCCAGCGCGGAACGGATGCGCTCGTTGGTCAGCAGCGCGCCGAGCTGCTCCTCGACGGTGGTGGGCAGCCGGCGGATGCCGCGTTCGGCCCGCCGCTCGTCGGTCCAGGTGCCGGGGTCCTCCTGCACCGGGTCCGGAGGCGTCAGGCCGTCCTCGATGCCGGCGAGGCCCGCGGCGATCACGGTGGCGAGCGCGAGGTAGGGGTTGGCCGAGGCGTCCGACGGCTTGAGCTCGACGTTGGCGTGCGCGGCGCCGAGCAGGGGAGTGGCCGGTACGAGCCGCAGCGCCGCCTCCCGGTTCTCCACACCCCAGAACGTGTACGCGCCGGACCAGTAACCGGGCCGCAGCCGTTGCAGCGAGGACAAGCTGGGCGCGGTGACGGCCACGATGGCGGGCAGGTCGCGGAGCAGGCCGGCCAGGTAGGCGCCGCCCTCGGCGGTCATGCCCGCGGGCCCGTTGCCGCCGGACAGCAGGTTCGTCCCGGCGCGGTACAGCGAGGTGTGCAGATGCCAGCCGTTGCCCACCTGCCCGAGGGTGACCAACGGGGCGAAGCTCGCCCGCAGGCCGTGCGCGCGGGCGGCCGCGTGAACGGTCTGCCGGGCCAGCAGTTGCCGGTCGGCGGCGGTGACCGGGTCGGCGGGGGCGATGTTGAACTCGAACTGCCCCGGGCCGTACTCGCCGTGGAGCTGGCCGACGGGCACGCCGTTGCGGTCGAGGTCGCGCAGCAGCTGCTCGGCGAAGGCGTCGACGGCCAGCATCTTGGCCGGCCCGTAGGAAGGCCCCTCGTAGATGGGCCGTACGTCGTCGCCGTCGCCCCCGTCCGCCCGGCTGAGGTGGAACTCCATCTCGTAGCCGGCCAGGAAGTCCAGCCCGAGAGTCGCGGCCCGGGCGACTTGGCGCTCCAGCACGCCGCGCTGGTCGTACGGCCACGCCGAACCATCGGCCGCGACCTGCCGGCCCGGCACCCACGCGAACCCGGGCTGACCGGCGAGCCGGACCAGCCGGTCGGCGACCGGCATCAGCCGGATGTCGCCCGAGGGAGTGCCCAGCGGGGGATGCCCGAAGGTGATGCCGTCGTGGGAGTCGAACACCGCGAACAGCGGCGTGACACCCACTCCCCGCTCGACCGCCGCGCCGAACTGACCGATGGGCACCGTGCGCGACCTGGGGATGCCGTTGTTGTCGGCCCAGACGATCGTGACTCCGACGACACCTGTTTCGGCGAGATCCAGATCGTCCGTGCCGGCCTGCGGCGCGCCGGCGGTCACCTGGTCGAGCATCGGCATCCCCTCACGATCGGCCCCACTCAACGACCACACCCGAGTGTGTCCCGTTTCGGGGGGATAACGCCTGGTCAGAGCGTCGAACGCCGTGCCGTTCAACGCGCGGGTCACTTTATAGACAGCAGACCCTCAGCCGGCGGCGCCACGCCCAAGACGCGCCCCAAGGCACGCGCCCAGACGCGCCCAGGACATGCTCGGCCGCCGCCCGCGGAGCAGCCGGGCATCGCGACCGCCGTGGTGTGGGTCATTTGTTAGGCAATGCGCCGAATGCCCTGACGGTGGCGGTGTGCTCTGGCAGCATGGCGGCGTGCATGTCGGCCATCCCGTGATCCGCGCGCTGCGCGCCGCGGTGTTCACGGCCGTCTGCGTGCTGGCCTCCGCCGCCCTGCACGTGCTGGTGGGCGGAGGCGGGATGAGGCCGGGCGGGCTCGCGGCGGCGATGGCGGCGATCTGGGCCGGCGCCTACCTGCTGGCCGGTCGCCGGCGGGACTGGCCGGAGCTGCTGGCCCTGTGCGCGGTGTCCCAGTACGGCCTGCACCAGCTCTTCTCCGGCTCCTCCCCGGTGAGCCCCGTCTTCTCCTCCGGCCACGAGCACGGCCCCGGGCTCGCGATGCCGATGATCCACCTGGCCGCGGCGATGTGCTCGAGCTGATGGCTGGCTCGCGGCGAGCTGGCCCTGGTGATGCTGCTGCATCTGAACGCCGTGTGCGTGGCAGGCGTGCGTACCCTGCTCGCGGCCGTGATCACCGTCCTGTCGCCCCTCGCGATCATCGGGCGTCCCCGTTCCGCGCCGGTACGGCGGGAGCCGGCCCTTCGCGTCCCCGCCCTGCTGGCCGTCGTCGTGCCACGTCGCGGACCGCCTGCCTTCCCGGCGGCCCGCGGGTCCGCGAACGCCTGATCCGGCGCCTCCCGACAAGTGCCATGACCTTCTCCGGCATGCCGCCGGGGCCCCATGACTTCGGAGTTCACCCATGACCTTTCTTCGGCGTGCCCTTGTTCCGGCCGTCGGCGCCGTACTCGTGCTGCTCCTGACCTCGCCCGCTGCCCTGGCCCACGACCGTCTCAAGGCCAGCAACCCGGCCGACCGCGCCAAGCTGAAGAGCCTGGAGACGATCAAGCTCGAATTCACCTCGCACATGCAGCTGCCCACCATCGTGCTCGACGGCCCCGGCGGCAAGCCGGTTCCGCTCGACAAGCCACGCGTTCAGGGCAACAAGGTCTTCGCCCGGCCCACCGGCACGTTGCAGGAAGGTCGCTACCGGATCGCCTGGCGCGTGGTCTCCTCCGACGGCCACCCGATCCAAGGGGAACTCGCCTTCTCCATCACCGCCCCGGACCCCTCGCCCAGCCCTTCGGAGGAGACGTCCACTCCGGCGAGTTCTCCCGACACTCCGGAGAGCTCTCCCGAGCCGCAACCCGCCTCCGCGCAGCCGCCCTCCTCGTCGCCGGTGGCGGCCACCCGGGCC
Source organism: Nonomuraea sp. NPDC051941 (assembly GCF_044593615.1). NCBI lineage: Bacteria > Bacillati > Actinomycetota > Actinomycetes > Streptosporangiales > Streptosporangiaceae > Nonomuraea > Nonomuraea sp. NPDC051941. The sequence goes on along the minus strand of NZ_JBIUCF010000017.1, from coordinate 196,587 downwards.
GACGGCACGTCGGGGCTGCCCGGATGGTTGTGGGCGGCGCTGGCGGTGGTCCTCGCGGGCGGCGGCGCCGTCGTCTTCGCCGCGCGCCGCAAGCCCCGCCCCGACCACGGCTGATCGCCGACAGGTTGGCGTGCCGCAAGCTCCGGCATGGCCGCGGCTGATCGCCGTCGGATCGGCGTGCGGCAAGTCCTGCCTCGGCCGTGGCTGATCGCCGACGGGTCGGTGTGCTGCAAGCTCCGCCTCGACCACGGCTGATCGTCGTGGATCGGCGTGCCGTCACCGTTGGCGGCACGCTGATCCGTCGGCGATGATGATCGCTGAAGGAGGTACCTTGCGCCGTGACATGACCCGGGCAGGCGGGGATCTCGTCGGCGAAAGGGACTTCCAGCGCCTGTGGGCGGGCACGACCGTGAGCCAGCTGGGCTCGGCGGTGAGCATGGTCGCCCTGCCCGTGGTCGCCATCACCGTGCTGGACGCCTCGGCTTTCCAGGTCGCCTTGTTGTCGGTGATTCAGGCGGTCACAATTGTCGTCGTCGCATTTCCCGCGGGGCGGTATATCGAATTCCGGGCCAAACGCCCGGTCATGATCTGGTCAGATATCGCCAGATGTATTTTGCTGTTCAGCATTCCGATCGCGGCGTTCTCCGGGCTGCTGACATTCGCTCACCTCTGCGTCGCCGCGCTGGGCAACGCCGCCGGCCAGATCGCCTCCTCCGGGGCGGCGCAGGCGCATCTGAAGGCTCTCGTCCCCGCCGAGCGGCTCATGAGCGCCAACAGCCGCCTGGAGTCGACCCGCTGGTTGAGCGTGCTGGTCGGCCCGTCCCTGGCCGGTCCGCTCATCGGCGTCCTGTCGGCGGTCGGCGCGCTGATCGTCGACGCCGTGTCGTTCGTCGTGAGCGCCTGGTCGATCCGGTCGCTGCGCACGCCCGAGCAGCCCCCGCCCGCGCGCGAGCCGAGCCCCTCCCGGCGGGCGGAGCTGTTCGCCGGGTGGGGCTTCGTGCGCGGGCATCCGGTGCTGTGGCGGATGTTCGCGAGCTGGCTCGTCTTCGCCGGCGCGAGTGCGATGGCGACGCCGCTGAGCTCGCTGTTCTACCTGCGCGACCTGGGCTTCACCCCCTGGCAGTACGGCCTGCTCATGGGGCTCCCTTCGCTCGGCGGCTTCCTCGGCGCGCGGCTCGCGCCGAGGCTGAGCAGGAGGTTCGGCATGGTCCGCGGCCTGTGGTGGGTGAGCCTCTGGCGCGGCCCCTGGTACGCGCTCATCCCGCTGGCCTCACCCGGCACCGCGGGCCTGCTCCTTTGCGGGTCCGGCTTCGCGGGCGTGCTGTTCTTCTCCGGCCTGGCGAACTCCACCATGACCACCTACCGCCAGCTCGGCACCCCGGACCACCTGCTGGCCAGGGTGTCGACGCTCTGGATCTTCGCCACGAACGTCACCCAGCCGCTCTTCATCGCCTTCGGCGGCCTGGTCGCGAGCACGCTCGGCACGCGGGCGGGCCTGTTCCTGGTCGCGGCCTTCATGCGCGTGTCCGGCCTGTTCCTGCCCCGGCGCTCGGAGGATCACGTCTGAGACCCCAGCCGGGCGCGCAGCCCGAGCAGGACGTCGACCAGCAGGAACGCGGCCAGCGAGATGCCCATCAGCGGCAGGAAGACCCCGACGGCCACGGCCAGCAGAGCGAGCGGCGCCAGCAGGGCCCAGGACACGTTCCGCCAGCCACCTCGGGGGTGCGGCTTGCCGAAGCCGCGGGTGGGCCGGCGGCGCCACCACATGCGGTAGCCGAGCACGATCAGCGTGATCAGGCCGACGGCCAGTAGCGCCAGAAGGATCTGGTTGGCCAGGCCGAACAGCAGCCCCATGTGCCCGTCGATGCCCCACCGGGCGAGCTTGGCGGCCAGCGAGTAGTCGGCGAAGCGCAGCTCGGCGCTCACCTGGCCGGAGGTGGCGTCGACGGCGACCTGGTCCAGGCGGGTGGGCGCGGTCTTGTCGATCTCCTTCACCAGGTAGGGCGCGCCGGCCTTGGCGGGCCAGGTGATCTCCAGCGGGCCGGACAGGCCCTTGGCGGCGGCCGCCTGGGCCACGCGGTCCACACCGACGTCGGCTCCACCGGCGTGGTGTCCTGCGGTCGCGGTGTGCGCGGCGTGGTCGCCGCCCGAGACGTCGCCCGAGACGTTGATCGACGGGGTCGTCCAGTCGAGCGCCGCGCGCAGCTCGTCGACGTTGGCTCCGGCGTACTTGGACCAGGTCAGGCCGGTGGCGGACAGGAACAGCAGGCCGAGCACCGCCCACAGGCCGATCGAGCCGTGCCAGGACAGCGTGCGGCGGAGCCCGCCGGCGGCGCGGTCGGGGACGATGAGATGGCGCCGGTTGCGGCGGCGCCGGGCGACCCAGAGGACCAGGCCGCCGAGCGCGACCACCCACAGCCAGCTCGCGGCCAGCTCGCTGTAGATCCGTCCGGGTTCGCCCAGGTGGAGCTGGCGGTGGAGGGTGGAGATCCAGGCGCGTACGGGCAAAGCTCCGGAGCTGCCGTAGCTTTCCAGCGTGCCGCGCACCTGGCCAGTGGAGGGGTCGACGAAGACCGCCAGCTGGGTGCTCTCGGCCAGCCCCGGCTGGTTGATCAGCACGCGGGTGGTCTGGCCCGGCTCGGCGCCGGGCCGTACCGCGGTGACGGTGCCCTGGGGGTGGGCCGCGCGGGCCGCCGCGACCTGCGCGCTGAGGGGCAGGCTGGTCCGGCCGGCGGGGGCGGTGAGCTCGTGCTGGTAGACGACCTGCTCGATCTGGTACGAGGCGGCGTACATCAGGCCGGTGCACGCGGCGACGAGCAGGAAGGGGGCGATGAGGACGCCAGCGTAGAAGTGCAGCCGCAGCACGAGCGGGCGCAGCGCGGCCCAGGCGGTCCGCTCACGGGACGGCGGGGGGACGTGATCGACGGTATTGCCGACGTCGGCGGTCGAGGTCATCAGGCGTTCTCCACTCACAGCGCACACGGATGCGCGCGCTCTCGACAAGGATTCGAGGTCCGCCGCGCCGTTCACCGGGCGTGGCGGAACACGGGCCGGTGGCCCGGAAAGGATCAGATGAGGGAGAGACGCGCCGGCGGGCCCCGCCGGAAGTTCGCCGCCGCGAACAGGCGCTGGAGGAAGGCGTCGTGGTCGTCCCACGCTGCCGGTCGGCCACCGTACGGGCTCGGCTCGACCAGCCCGCCCGTCAGGACCGAAAGGACGCACCACCAGCGGCCGACGGACGCGACGGCGAGATGGAGCAGCGCGGCCAGCGCGCACTCGCCCCGCGCCAGCCACCAGGCCGAGATGACCGCCGTCATGCCGTGCACCAGGAACATGCCCACGCCCGTGGTGTGCTCATGAGGCGGCGGCACGTCGGCGGCGCCCGCGCCGAACAGCAGATGCATGCCGTACTGGGCGGCGAAGCAGGCCGCGAGCAGCACCTCCATGCCACGCTGGCGGCCGGCGAGCAGGAACGCGCCCGTCCAGGTCAGTGCGAGCGCGCCGAGCAACGTGCCCGCGCGCACCGGATCGCCGCCGGCCAGTCCGTGCAGGGCAGCCGAAACCAGCACGCAGACCGCCGCGAACACCGCGGCGCGTATTGCGCGCAAGAAGGGCTGGCCGACATGCACCCGGTCATAGTGCCATGTGATCGAGAATTCGTATATACGGAATTTGGATCTTAAAAAACATTGCCTGTCGCTTGAACCCAGCCTCAGGAACCTGCGTATCCCACCTAAAGGCGAGCCGTGAGCGCGCCTGGTGGTATTACGGGAAAGGTTCGCGCCAATGACCCTGTCCGTCGCGGTTAAGGGAATGAGCTGTGGCTGCAGTGCCTCGACGATCCGGGCACAGGTCCTGCCACTGCGGGGCGTCGAGCGGGTGGAGGTGGACGTGCTGGGGGGCCGCGTCACCGTGAGCGGAGGCCCGCTGCTCGAGGAGTCGCAGGTGCGCGCGGCGATCGTCGAGGCGGGATACAGGGTGGCCTCCTGATCGTCCGCGGCGAGAGGCGCCTGAACTGAGGACGGCGGCACCGGTGTGCGAAGATCTGTCCGCGATGGGTCCGTTGTCGGTGGTGCGGTGGGTGCGCGCGGCGAGCTTCGCTGCCACGTGCGCCGCCCTGGCCATGCTCGGGCACCTGGCGGGCGGGGGCTACTTCGACGCGGTGTCGACACTGGGCGGCTTTCTGCTCCTGCTGCCGGTCGCGCTGGCCCTGACCGGGCGTGAGCGCAGCCTGGGCGCCATCCTGCCCGCGACGGCTCTGTCGCAGGTCGTCCTGCACGTCCTGCTGAGTCAGGGCGCCGCCCACCACACGATGGCCTCCCTCGGGGCCGTCCCGGGCGCGGCGCAACTCCATCACGGAGGTTCCCCGAGCTTCGGGATGCTGGTCATGCACGCGCTGGGCGTGCTGCTGACCTCCGCCTGGTTGCGGTGGGTCGAGTCGGGCCTGTGCGCCCTGGTCCGGCAGGTGGCCGGACGGGTGCTGCGCCCGCTGCTGGTCCTGGTCTTCACGGTGGCCGGGTGCACGGCCACCGGTCCGAGGACGATCGCGTACGCGGGTGAGGACGAAACCCCGCCCATTCGCGCCTTCCTCCGACATGCCCTCGTAGGGCGGGCACCTCCTGGAGCGCACGCAGGGACCGCCTGATCCGGCGTCGGCCGTCAGCGCCGATTCCCGGGGCCGTTTCCCCATGCCTTTTTCCCGAATAAGCCTGACACCGGGCGTGCCGTAGCGCCGCCCGGGCGCCGCGCGTTGCCGCGATGCGCCGGTCACCGTCGTGACCCGCGCCGGTCTCGCGTGCCTCCAGACTCGACCTCGAAGAGAGCAACATCGATGAATCCCTGTCATGTGCGCCGCCCGCTGGCCGCCGCGCTCTGCGCGCTGATGGCCCTGACCGGTTGCGGTGACCCCGGCGGCTCCGTGAGCGGATCCGCCGCCGTCCCCACCTCGTCCGGCTTCCCCTTGACCTTCGACAACTGCGGCACGAAAGTCACCTTCCAGCGGCCGCCGCAGCGCGTGCTGATCCTCAACGGCACCAGCGTGGCCGAGGTGGAGAGCTTCATCATGCTCGGCCTGGACAAGAGCGTCCTGGCCAACGCCCAGAGCTACGGCGTCTCCGACGACCCCGCGATGATCGGTAAGATCAAGGCGCTGCCGACCGGCGGGCTGACGATGAACAAGAACTTCGACGTCCCCGCCGAGCAGGTGCTCAAGCTCAAGCCGGACCTGGTGGTGTCCACCTGGTCCGGCGGGTTCGACGCCAAGAACGGCTTCGCCACCCGCGAGCAGCTCGCCGCCGCCGGGATCACCTCGCTGGTCAACCCGGTCAACTGCGCGATGGGCAAGCCCGCGGCCACGGACGAGGAGAAGCGCGCCTACCGCGACCAGTCGATCAACTCCTCGCTGGAGTTCATCGCGCTGCTGGGGCGCGTCTTCGACGTCCAGGACCGCGCCGCCGACCTGATCGGCAAGCTGCGCGCCCGCGTCGAGGCCGTACGGGCGCGGGTCGCGGGCCGGCCCGCCAAGAAGGTCCTCATCGCCTATCCCGGCATGGCCATGATGAACGCCAACGGGCTGCCCGCCGTGATGACCGGCGGCATCTACGACGACGTGATCAAGGCGGCCGGCGGCGTCAACGCCTTCGCCGGGCAGAGCTCGGACACCACCCGCACCCTCAACACCGAGCAGCTCGCCACCGCCCAGGTGGACGTGCTCGTGGTCGGGCAGTTCACGCCGGACGAGCAGCCCGAGGCGGAGGCGGCCAGGCTGTTCGCCGCCTACCCGCACTGGGCCGCGTCGAAGTCCAGGACGTACGCGGTGGTCTCCGACGGGGTGTATCTCGGCCCGCTCAACGCCGTGGCCGTGGAGAAGCTCTCCAAGGTGGTCCACCCCGGTGACTGACATCCTCACACCCGCACCGGCGACCAGGGCGGCGCCCTCGCGGCGCCCGCACCTCGTCTCCGGGCCCGCCACCGGGCTGCTGCTGGCCGCCCTGGTCGTCGCGCTGGTCGCGGCCCTGGTGGCAGGCATCTCCGTCGGCTCGGTCAACCTTCCGCTCGGCCAGGTCTGGGGCGTCGTCTGGGCCCATCTGACCGGGCGCGGCGCGCAGGCCGATCCGCTGCTCAGCCAGGTCGTCTGGGACCTGCGCACCCCGCGGGCGCTGCTCGCGGCGCTCGCCGGAGCCGGTCTGTCGGTGGCCGGGGTCGCGCTGCAGTCCCTGGTGCGCAACCCGCTCGCCGACCCGTACGTGCTGGGCGTGTCCTCGGCCGCCTCGCTCGGGGCCGTGCTGGTCCCCGCGCTGGGCAGCGCCGTGCTGGCCGGGACGCTGGGCGTCACCGGGGCCGCCTTCGCCGCCGCCCTGCTGTCGGCGCTGCTGGTGTACGTGCTGGCGCAGCGCGCGGGCCGGCTGCTGGACTCCTGGCTGGTGCTGACCGGCGTGGCCGTCGGCTACCTGTGCGCGGCGGCCACCACGTTCGTGCAGCTCCAGCTCAACCCGACCGAGCTGCGGGGCATGATGTTCTGGCTGATGGGCAGCGTCGCGGGGGCGTCCTGGGCCGACCTGGGCGTGCCCGCCCTGATCGTCGTCTGCTGCCTGGCCTGGCTGTCCCTGCAGGCCCGCGCGCTGAACGCGCTGCTGGCCGGGGAAGAGGCCGCCATCGCCGTCGGCGTGCCGGTGGCGGTGCTGCGGATCGGGCTGCTCGTGGCCGGCTCGCTGCTGACCGCCACCGTGGTCAGCGTGGTCGGCGGCATCGGCTTCATCGGGCTGATGATCCCGCACATGGCCAGGTTCGTCGTCGGGGCCGACCACCGCCGCGTGCTGCCCGTGTCGCTGCTGGCCGGGGCGCTGTTCCTGGTGCTGGTGGACCTGGCGGCCCGGATCGCCGACCGGCCCAACGAGCTGCCGGTGGGCATCTTCACCACCGGGCTCGGCGTTCCGTTCTTCCTGTGGCTGCTGCGCCGCCGATCAAGTGGAGGCACCGATGCGGCTTGACCTGACCGGCGTCAGCGCCCGCATCGACGCCCGCCCCATCGTCGAGGACGTGAGCCTGGCGGCCGGGCCGGGCGAGTTCGTCGCGCTCATCGGACCGAACGGCAGCGGCAAGTCCACCCTGCTGCGCACCGTCTACCGGTCGCTGCGCCCGTCCGGCGGCGTGGTCCGGCTCGACGGGCAGGACCTGTGGGGGATGCGGCCCCGCCAGGCCGCCCGGCACCGCGCCGTGCTGCCCCAGCACAGCCAGGTCGCCGACGGGCTGTCCGCCGCCGACGTCGTCGCCACCGGCCGCCACAGCCACCAGCGGCTGCTCGACCGGGAGAGCGCCGCCGACCGCGCGGCGGTCGCCACCGCGCTGGAACGGGTCGGCATGGCCTGGGCGGCCGACCGGCTGATGCCGACGCTGTCGGGCGGGGAGCGGCAACGTGTGCTGCTCGCCCGAGCGCTGGCCCAGCAGGCGCCGCTGCTGGTGCTCGACGAACCCACCAACCATCTGGACGTCGGCTCCCAGCTCCTGCTGCTGGACCTGATCCGCTCGCTCGGCCTGACCCTGCTGGCCGCCCTGCACGACCTCGACCAGGCCGCCGCCTACGCCGACCAGGTCGTCGTCCTGCGCGACGGCCGGGTCGCCGGGCACGGCCCGCCCCTGGAGGTGCTGACGCCGGCGTTCATCGAGGAGGTCTTCGGCGTACGCGCGCACATCAGCCCGCACCCGATAACCGGCCGCCCGCACATCGCCGTGGCGTCACCCGCACCGTGAACGTGCGCCGGCCGGTCCCTGGACCGGCCGGCGCCCAGGTCAGTGCCCCGCGTGCTGCTGAGGCTTGGCGGCGACCCACTCCCTGGCCGCCTCGGCGCGATCGCGCAGTGTGGCGAGGAGCTCGGCCAGGTTCTCGTGGTCCATGTACGACGTCTTGCCGATGTCGTCGATGTGCGTGGTCACCTGGCCGGACAGGCCGGTCACCGCGCTGAGTGATGCGATGATTTCGCGGGTCTCCGCAGCGTTCAGATCGCACATGGCCTCACCGTACGCAGCGCGGGGCCGGTCGCACATAGGCGAGCGGGCGAGGATTCCCGAGCCGGCAGGCAAGGAAGAGGCTCTTTCCCACGCGATGCTTTATCGATAAAGTAGCCGCCGCCGCTTACCGAGAAAAGGTGCTAACCATGAGTGACGCTGTCGTGTCCGCCGTGCTCAATGTCGACGTCAAGGGCCCCGTGATCAGCAGACATGTGTACGGCCACTTCGCCGAACACCTGGGTCGGTGCATCTACGGCGGTTTCTACGTGGGCGAGGACAGCGACATCCCGAACGCCGGCGGGATCCGGCTGGACGTCGTCGAAGCGCTACGCGCCTTGAACATCCCCAACCTGCGCTGGCCCGGCGGCTGCTTCGCCGACGAGTACCACTGGATGGACGGCATCGGCCCGAAGGACCGGCGCCCGGCGATGGTGAACACCCACTGGGGCAACGTCGAGGAGAACAACCACTTCGGCACCCACGAGTTCATGGCCCTGTGCGAGCTGCTCGGCGCCGAGCCGTACATCAGCGGCAACGTCGGCTCGGGCACGGTGAAGGAGATGAGCGACTGGGTCGAGTACCTCACCCGGGACGGCGACTCCCCGATGGTCCGCCTGCGCAAGGCCAACGGGCGTGAGGAGCCGTGGCAGGTGCGCTTCTGGGGGCTGGGCAACGAGGCGTGGGGGTGCGGCGGGCACATGAGCGCCGAGCAGTACGCCGCCGAGGCGCGCCGGTACGGCACTTACTGCCGCAACCACGGCGACAACCGGCTGTACCGCATCGCCGCCGGCGCCAACAGCGACGACTACGCCTGGACCGAGACGCTCATGAAGCAGCTGGGCGACCTGGGCTGTGCCTACCGGCCCCAGCCGTTCTACCAGGCGCTGTCGCTGCACTACTACACGATCCCGGGCACCTGGCAGGACAAGGGCGCCGCCACGGTGTTCGACACGGACGAGTACTACCGGACCCTGGTCAAGGCCGCCCACACCGACGAGCTCCTCACCGGCCACTCCAACGTCATGGACTGCTACGACCCGGGCCGTCAGGTGGGCCTGGTGCTGGACGAGTGGGGCACGTGGTGGAACGTCGAGCCGGGCACCAACCCCGGCTTCCTCTACCAGCAGAACACGCTGCGCGACGCGCTGGTCGCGAGCCTGCACTTCGACATCTTCCACCGCCACGCCGACCGGCTGGTGATGGCCAACATCGCCCAGACGGTGAACGTGCTCCAGGCGATGATCCTGACCGATCCCGACTCCGGGGCGCTCGTGCTCACCCCGACGTACCACGTGTTCGAGATGAACAAGGGGCACCAGGACGCCACGTCACTGCGGGTCGATCTCCTCTCGGACGTGCCCGCCCGCGAGGTGGGGCCGGACACGCTGGCGACCGTCTCGCTGTCGGCCAGCCGCAAGGACGACAAGGTGCTCATCTCGCTGTCCAACCTGGACACGGCCGACGCGGCCGACGTCGAGCTGGACCTGCGCGGGGGTGATGTCGGCGGGGTCGTCTCGCGGATCCTCACCGCCGGGGCGCCGCAGACCCACAACACGCCCGACGCGCCCGCCGCCGTCGCCCCGCGCTCCCACGAGCAGGTCACGGTCACCGGTACGCGCGTGCGGGTGCACCTGCCCGCCCACTCCTTCGTCACCGTGCAGGTCGACGTCGCATAACCGGCGCCCGTGCGGGGCGCAGTAGGCTCGAAGCAGCGGCGGCCACAGTCGGAAGCGGCCGGATCGGATCCGGCCGAAGGGGCAGGACCTGAGGAGCGGCATGGTCACCATGGGCGACGTCGCCAAGCTGTCCGGGGTGTCGAAGATGACGGTCTCCAACGTCATCAACGACCGCGCCGGGGTCAGCGACGAGGTCCGCCGCCGCGTGCTCGAAGCGATCCGCGAGTCGGGCTACCGCGTCAACGTCTCCGCCCGGACCCTCAGGTCCGGGCGGACCGGCGTCATCGGGCTGGCCGTTCCCGAGATCGACCGGCCCTACTTCGGCCAGCTCGCCGCCCACGTGATCGACGAGGCGCGGGGACGCGGTTTCCACGTCGCGATCGAGCAGACCGGTGCGGCCGCGGCCGGGGAGATCGACGCGATCTCCCATTCGTCCACCCTGCAGTTCGACGGGTTGATCCTCAGCGCGGTCGGGATCGACCCCCAGGACTCGCGGCTGACCGGCGGCGACTATCCGATCGTGATGCTCGGCGAGCAGGACTTCGCCGCGCGGTTCGACCACGTCGCCATGCCCAACGAGGAAGGCGCGAAAGCGGCGACCACGCATCTGGTCGACCGCGGCTGCCGCCGGATCGCGATGGTCACCGGCGAGTCCCTCGACGGCGTGAACGTGGTGACGCGCCGCTACCGGGGCTACCTCGCCGGGCTCTCCGAACGGGGGCTCGACCCCGATCCGGCGCTGCGGTTCGCCGTCATCGGGATGACGCTGGAAGGGGGCCGCGAGGCGGCCCACCGGCTCGTCGACTCAGGTCTCGAGGTCGACGGCGTGGTCGCGGTGAGCGACACCGTCGCCCAGGGGGTCTTCCGGGGCCTCGCCGACCGTGGCGTCCGAGTGCCCGACGACATCCGCCTCGTCGGGTACGACGACATCCCGGAAGCTGCGTACATGGTGCCCTCGCTGTCCACCGTGGCCCCCGACCACCGGTGGATGGCCGCGAAGGCGGTCGAGCTGGTGACCGCCCGCATCCAGGACCCGTCACGCCCGGCCGGCGAGCACACCGCGCCCTTCGAACTGGTGGTCCGCGAGTCCACCCGCTGACGACCCCGGGCGGGGGTCAGGTCCTCGGGTCCGGGCCGGTGAGCACGTCGAAGGCGTGGAGGCGGTGGGCGGCGAAGAGCGTCAGGGAGCGCTCGGTGTCGCGGGCGCGCAGGGCGGTGGCCAGCTCCCGGTGCTCCTCGGGGATGTGCGCCAGGTAGTCCGCGGAGCGGACGCCGATCCGGGTCAGCAGGAACAGGTGGACCTGCGAGCGGATGGCCTGCCACGCCTCCTCCAGGCGCCGGTGCCGGGCGGCGGCGTAGACGGCGTCGTGGAAGGCGATGTCGCAGCGCACCATCTCGTGCTCGTCCTCGACGCGTCTCATGCGCTCGGCCGCCTGCTCGACGGCCGCGAGGTCGTCGTCCGAGGCATGGGCGGCCACCTGCCGGACCGCGAGCTGTTCCAGGGCGGCGCGCAGGCTGTCGAGCTCGGCGACGTCCGCCGGGGAGAGCGTGGTGACGGTGGCGCCGCGGTGCCATGCGCTGCGGACCAGGCCCTCGCGCTCCAGCCGGAGTAATGCCTCGCGTACGGGGCCGCGGCTGACGTCGAGTGCGCCGGACAGCTCCACCTCCCGCAGCTGCGCCCCGGGGGCGTAGGTCCCGGCGAAGATGGCCTCCCGGATGCGGTCCGCGACCTCGTCGGCCAGCCCCCGGCGGCGGGCCGGCGCCACCCTGCCCTGTTCACTCATGGCTCCAGCCTCTCACGAGCGCCCCTACCGCGAGCGTTTGTCATGATGTTAACATTCGGACATTCTAGGCAGAAGGGAAGTCCCCATGACCTCGATCCCCCGGTTCCACCTGGCCATGCCCGTCGACGACCTGGCCGTCGCGCGCCACTTCTACGGCGAGGTGCTGGGCCTCGAACAGGGCCGCAGCGCCGACACCTGGGTGGACTGGAGCCTGCACGGCCACCAGTTCGTGACGCACCTGGCGCCGGCCCGCGCGCAGCGGATCCACAATCCGGTCGACGGCCATGACGTCCCGGTGCCGCACTTCGGCCTGATCCTGACGATCCCCGAGTTCCACCGGCTCGCCGACCGGCTGCGCGCGGCGGACGTCGAGTTCGTCATCGAGCCTTATGTGCGTTTCGAGGGGCAGGCGGGGGAGCAGTGGACGATGTTCCTGCTCGACCCCGCGGGGAACGCGCTGGAGTTCAAGGCGTTCGCCGACGACTCCCAGGTCTTCGCCGTCTGATTCGGCCCGTCACCGCCGCTGCCCGCCGGTTGACCTCAATTCCGGTTGAGGTTGCACGCTATGGGGGTCATGTCGGAAAGAGGGCAGGAGTGAGCGGTAATGCGGGTGGTTCGGGTGACCGGGTTCGGCGGGCCTGAGGTGCTGGTGCCCGGGGAGGCGCCGGATCCGGTGGCCGGGCCGGGGCAGGTCGTGGTCGAGGTGGCGGTCGCGGGCGTGACGTTCGTCGAGACGCAGATCCGGCGCGGCACCGACCAGTGGCATGCCCGGCCGGAGTTGCCGTACGTGCCCGGCGGGCTGGTGGCCGGCCGGGTGAGCTCGGCCGGAGAAGGGGTGGATCCGGCGTGGGTGGGCCGGCGGGTCATCGCCGGGACGGGGGAGACCGGCGGTTTCGCCGAGCGGGCCGTGGCCGCGGCCGAGGACCTGTTCCCGGTGCCGGACGAGCTGGAGTTGCCGGAGGCCGTCGCCCTGCACAGCGACGGCAGCACCGCACAGGGGCTGATCGAGGGCGCCAAGGTCCGTCCCGGCGAGTGGGTGCTGATCGAGGCGGCGGCCGGCGGCGTGGGCAGCCTGCTGGTGCAGCTGGCCCGTACGGCGGGCGCGCGCGTCGTCGGGGCCGCCCGCGGATCGCGGAAGCTCGACCTGATCCGGGAGCTGGGCGCCGAAGCCGCGGTCGACTACTCCGAACCGGGCTGGACCCAGCGGGTGCTGGAGGCGACCGGCGGAGCCGGGCCGGATGTGGTCTTCGACGGCGTCGGCGGGGAGATCGGGCGGGCCGCGTTCGAGGTGACGGCCCGTGGCGGCCGGTTCTCGGTGCACGGCGCCTCCAGCGGCGAGGTCACCGTCGTCGATCCCGCGCGACGCGAGGACGTGGACGTGATCGGCATCGAGCAGCTCTTCGACTTCGGCCCGCACCTGGCGCGGTGGGCGGAGCAGATGATGGCGCAGGCGGCCGCGGGGCTCGTCCGGCCGGTCATCGGGCAGACCTTCCCCTTGGAGCGCGCCGCCGACGCGCACGCCGCGATCGAACACCGCACCGCGCTGGGGAAGACCCTGTTGCTGATCTGACGGCACCGGCCACGGCGGCCACCAGCCGTGCGGCGGCCTCAGGCGGGAGAGCCGCGGAGGTGGGCGATGCCCATGTCCAGGGCGGCCTCCAGGTGCGTGACCTCGCCGGTGGACATCTGGATCAGGACGCCGCCCTGGATGCCGGCGAGCAGGGCGGCCGCCGCGTGGTCGGGGTCCAGGCCCGGGTCGATCTCGCCGGAGTCCTGCATGTGCCGCACGCCGGTGGCGATCTCGGCCTGCCAGCGGCGCATGAGCTCGATGACCACGGCCTGGGCGGCGGGCGTGCGGTTGCCCAGCTGCGAGGTGACCGAGTTGAGCGGGCACCGGCGGCCCTGGCTGCGGTAGTGGTCGACGACCGTGTCACGCCACCGCTGCCAGGCGGGCCACGAGGTCAGCTCGCCGAGCGCCGGCTGCTGGTTCTCCAGCACGCGGCCGGCCTCGAGGCGGGCCACCGCCAGCAGCAGCTCCTCCCGCCCGCCGGGGAAGTAGTGGAAGAGCTGGCTCTTGCTCGTGGCGGTCGCGGCCAGCACGTCGTCCAGGGTCGTGGCGGCCACGCCGAACTCGCGGATGTGGGCGGCGGCACCCTCGAGGATGCGCTGCCGCGTCGCGGCCCCCTTGCGGGTGAGCGTGGGCATGGAGACCTCCCAGATTGGACTTGCTGGTCCATTTTAGCCTCGGCATCCTGGACCGCGAATCCGCACTTTCGCAAGGGAGAATCACCATGTCCACACGTCTGCAGGGCCGCACGGCCCTGGTCACGGGCTCGACCGACGGCATCGGCACGGCCATCGCCCGCGCGCTGGCCGCCGAGGGCGCCCACGTCATCGTCAGCGGCCGGGACGCGGCCAAGGGCGAGAAGGTCGTCGCGTCCATCGCCGAGGCGGGCGGGCGGGCCTCGTTCGTCCGCGCCGACCTCGCCGGAGGGCTGCCTGCCGTCCGCGAGCTCGCCGACGCCGCGCACCGGCTGGCCGGCGGCCCGCTGGACATCCTGGTCAACAACGCGGCGCTGCTGATCCGCCCCGCCCCCACGGCCGAGGTGGCGGAGGAGCTCATCGACCAGGCCCTGGCCGTCAACGTCAAGGCCGCCTTCCTCCTCACCGGCCTGATCGCCCCCGCCATGGCGGCCCGCGGCAGCGGCGCGATCATCAACCTCGGGTCCATCTCCGGGCTGTTCGGCACGAGCGGCTCCGCCCTCTACGGCACCACGAAGGCCGCCGTCCACTCGCTGACCAAGTCCTGGGCGGACGAATACGGCCCCTCCGGCGTGCGGGTCAACACCGTCGCGCCGGGCCCGACGTTCACCGAGAAAGTCGCCGCGATGGCGGAGTACCTGGCGCCGATGATCGCCGCCATCCCCTCGCGCAGGCCCAGCACCCCGGAGGAGGTGGCCAAGGCGGTGGTGTTCCTGGCCGGTGACGACGCCGCCAACATCCACGGCGCCACCCTCTCGGTGGACGGCGGGCGAGCCGCGGTCTGAGGCGGTCGGTCGCGTACGGCGGTCAGCGCGGGACGTCCCCGGTGGGCGCGAAGGTCTGCCGGTAGTGTTCGGCCGCCTGGGCCATGTCGGCACTGATGAGCTCGAAGAACCGGCTGGCGGTTGCGAGCCGGACGCCCGCCGGGGTGTCGGCGCCGAGGATGTCGACACCCTCCCGGACCGTCTCGGTCCACAACATCATCGACCGGGTGCCCATCTGCCACGCCCGGTACCAGACCTCGGCGTCGATGATGTAGCGCTCGCGCCGGTTGTCCCGCTCGCGCCTGACGAGCCCTACCTGTTCGAGCCAGCCGACGCCTTTGGAGATCGACGCGGGGCTGACCCGCAGCCGCTCGGTCAGCTCGGTGACGGTCAGGTTGCCGGTGTCGCTGGTGAACAGGCAGGCCATCACCCTGGCCGCCATCGTCGGCACACCCCCGAACGTCGTCGTGAGCCGCTCCTCGAACTCCCGCACCGCCCGGGGATCGCGCCTGCCCGCGTCCCCCGCGGACGTGCTCGCCGGCGCGGCCGGCCGGCGGCGGGCGCGCCATCCGGTCGCCTGCTGCGCCCGGCCCGCGTGGTAGCCGTGCGGGCCGCCGTTGCGCGCGATCTCGCGGCCGATGGTCGACCTCGGCCGCCCCAGGCGACGGGCGATCTCCGCGTAGGTGAGCCCTTCCGCCAGCCCTTCCGAGATCTTGCGGCGGTCGTCGTACGTCAGGTGGCCTCCCGGCATGCGCCCTCCCGGCACGTCATCGTCAGGCGCAAGTATCGCCTCCGGCGGACCTGATTGCGACACCGCATCGGGGATTGTTGCATTTGCCGACATCGTCGTTGCGCCACTTAATCCGCTCTGACCTGGGACAACGGCGTTCGTAACTTGCCGAATCCGCGAACGCATTCGTAGCGTTTCTCCATGCGTGAACGATCGCCGTTCACGCGGAGGGAAACCGACATGACCCAGCCTGGCATGGTTGCCAAAGTATGCCTCGTGACCGGCACCTCGTCCGGCATCGGCCACGCCACCGCGCTCGAGCTCCTGCACGCCGGCCACTTCGTGTACGGCGCGGCGCGGCGGGCGGGCAGGATGGCGGCGCTGCGCGACGCGGGCGGCCGCCCGCTGCCGGTGGACGTGACCAAGGAAGAAGACCTCAAGCGCGCCGTCGACACCGTCCTGGACGAACACGGACGGATCGACGTCCTGGTGAACAACGCGGGAGCCGTCGTCCACGGCGCCGTCGAGGACACGCCGCTGGCGATGGCGCGAGACCTGTTCGAGGTCAACGTGTTCGCCGCGGCCCGGCTGGCCCAGCTCGTCCTGCCGCCGATGCGGCAGCAGGGCTCGGGCACGATCGTCAACGTCTCCTCGATCGGCGGCGAGCTCGCCTTCCCGCTCGGCGCCTGGTACTACGCCTCCAAGCACGCCCTGGAAGCCTTCTCCGACTCGCTGCGCATGGAGACCGCGCAGTTCGGCGTCCACGTCGTCGTCATCCAGCCCGGCATCATCAAGACCGACTTCGAGGCCGGGACCGCCCGGCAGTTGCGGGAGATCTCCGGGAACGGGGCCTACCGGCAGATGGCCGAGGCCATGGCCGGCGCCGCCGAGACGCCGGCGGGCCACCAGAGTGACCAGGCCACCGACCCTGCCGTCGTCGGGGCGACGATCCGGGAGGCCGTCGAGTCGGACCGGCCGGAGACCCGCTACGCCGTGGGCTGGCAGGCCGAAGCCCTCCTCCAGCTCAACAGGTCCCTGCCGGACCGCGAATTCGACGCGCGCATCACCGGCTCCCTCAGCTAACTCCGGCTCCACGAGAACCGCAATTCGGAGAAACCCATGACCCCTGCCATCGCCGTTTCCGGGCTCGTCAAGGCTTACGGGCCCGCGCGCGCCCTCGACGGGCTCGACCTCACCGTGAACCCCGGAGAGGTGCACGGCTATCTCGGCCCGAACGGAGCGGGCAAGAGCACCACCATCCGCATCCTGCTGGGCCTGATCCGGGCCACCTCCGGCAGCGCCAGGCTGCTGGGCGGCGACCCCTGGGCCGACGCCGTCGCGCTGCACCGGCGGCTGGCGTACGTGCCGGGCGACGTCGAGCTGTGGCCCAACCTCACCGGAGGCGAGGCCATCGACGTGCTCGGCCGGCTGCGCGGCGGGCTCGACGAGCAGCGCAAGAACGAGCTGATCGAGCGGTTCGAGCTCGACCCGAAGAAGAAGGCGCGAACCTACTCCAAGGGCAACCGCCAGAAGGTCGCCCTCGTCGCCGCCCTCTCCGCGGACGTGGACCTGCTGATCCTCGACGAGCCGACGAGCGGGCTGGACCCGCTGATGGAGGCGGTGTTCCAGCAGGTCGTCGCCGAGGCCAAGGCCGCCGGCCGGACCATCCTGCTGTCCAGCCACATCCTCGCCCAGGTCGAGTCCCTCGCCGACCGGGTCACCATCATCCGGGACGGAAAGGTCGTGGAGTCGGGGACGCTGGCGCAGCTGCGGCACCTGACCCGGACGACGGTCGTGGCCGAGACCGCCACCCCGGTGACCGGCCTCGACCGGCTGCCCGGCGTACACGACGCGAAGACCGAGGGCGGGAGCGTGCGGTTCGGCGTGGACGCCGAGCACCTCGACGCCGCCATCCGGCACCTCACCACGTTCGGCATCGACGCGCTGGTCAGCCACCCGCCGACGCTCGAGGAGCTCATGCTCCGGCACTACGCGCACAAGGAGGCGGCATGACCACGACGGTCACAGGGACGCGCGGCCGTACCGGATCGAGAGTGGGGAGCAGCCACCTGACCGGCACCGGCGCGATGGTACGGCTGGCGCTGCGCCGCGACCGGATCAAGCTCACCCTCTGGCTGGTCGCGATCACGGCGCTCGTCCCGCGCTTCTACTACGCCGCCGTCAACGCGGTCGTCCCGACGCCCGAGGCCCTGGCCTCGGCCTCGCAGATGATCCGCGTCTCCTTCATGAGGGTGCTCGGCGGGCCGCTGTTCGGCGAGGTCAGCACGCAGAGCTACTTCCTGGCCGCCTACTGGGTCGAGTTCCTGCTGGCCGCCGCGATCATGAACATGATGCTCATGACCCGGCACACCCGGGCCGAGGAGCAGACGGGCCGGGCCGAGCTCATCCGGGCGGCCGTCGTGGGCCGGCACGCCCAGCTGACCGCGGCGCTGATCGTCGCCGTGATCAGCAACGCCGCGCTCGCGGCGCTCACCACCGCCGCGACGGTCAGCATCGGGTTCCCCGCCGGCAGCGCGCTGCTGTTCGGCGCCTCCCTCGCCGCGACCGGGCTGCTGTTCGCCGGGGTCACCGCGGTCACCGCCCAAGTCACCGAGCACCCCCGGGGCGCGAACGGGCTCGCGGGCCTCGTGCTCTTCACGGCGTGGCTGCTGCGCGGCGCGGGGGCGCTGCAGAGCGAGGAGGGCGGCCCGCTGTTCTGGCTGTCGCCGATCGGCTGGTCGCAGCAGACCCGGGTGCTGGGCGACGAGCGCTGGTGGCCGCTCGGCCTCTCGGTCGTTCTCGCCGGGCTGCTGGTCGCGGGCGCCTACGCGCTGGCGAGCCGCAGGGATCTCGGCGCCTCCTTGGTGGCCCCGCGTCCCGGCCGGGCGTCGGCGCCCTCCTGGCTGCGCTCGCCGTTCACGCTCGCGCTGCGGCTCCAGCAGGCGGCCGTCCTCGCGTGGGGAGCCGCGTTCCTCGCCGTCGGTCTCGTGCTGGGAGCCATGACCGGGGGCATGGCCGAAACCGACCTCCCCATCTTCTCCGGCGCGGACTTCGGGCGGGCCTGGATCAGCCTCATGGTGTTCACCGGGTCTCTCTACACCGGCGTCTTCGCGGTCCTGTCGGTCATCCGGCTGCGGGCGGAGGAGGTGCGCGGCCGGATCGCTCCCGTGCTGGCCGGGCCGACCGGCAGATCGACGTGGTACTGGTCGTCCCTGCTGGTCACCGCGCTCGCCGTGGTCGTCCTGCCGGTGGTGTACGGCGCCGCGCTCGGCGTAGGGGCCGCCCTGTCGACCGGCGAGCCCGGCCTCGTGGGAGAGGTCATCTGGGCGAGCCTGATCCGCGCCCCCGAGGTGCTGGTGCTGCTCGCCGTCCCGGCGGCGCTGCTCGGGATCGCCCCGCGGGCCGTGAACGCGGCCTGGGCGGTGCTCGTCTACAGCGGGTTCATGCAGGTACTGGGGTCCTACATGAACCTGCCGGGGTGGCTGGTGAACACGTCGGTGCTGTCCCACCTGCCCTGGCACCCGCTGGGGTCCTTCGCCCCGGTGGCCACGGTCGTGCTGACCGTGCTCGCCGCGGCGCTGGCGATCCTCGGCCTGTACGGGCTGCGCCGCCGCGACCTCGCCGCGGGCTGACGGGGGGCGGGTCAGCCGGCGAGCTCCCGACGGCGGTCCAGGAGCGGGCGCAGGAAACGGCCCGTGTGGGAGTGCGGATCGGCGGCCACGGCTTCCGGAGGGCCGTGGCCGACCACCTGGCCGCCGCCTGAGCCGCCCTCGGGGCCCAGGTCGATCAGCCAGTCGGCCGTCTTGATCACGTCGAGGTCGTGCTCGATCACCACGACGGTGTTGCCGGAGTCGACGAGCCGGTGGAGCACGGCCAGCAGCTTGCGGACGTCGTCGGCGTGCAGCCCGGTGGTCGGCTCGTCGAGCACGTACAGGGTGCGGCCCCGGGAGCGGCGCTGCAGCTCGGCGGCGAGCTTGACGCGCTGGGCCTCGCCGCCGGACAGCGTGGTGGCGGGCTGCCCCAGCTTGACGTAGCCGAGCCCGACGTCGGCCAGGACCCGCAGGTGCCGCGTGATGATCGCGTGCTCGGCGAAGAAGGCCGCGGCCTCGTCGATGGTCATGGCGAGGACGTCGGCGACGGACCTGCCCTTGTAGCGGACCTCCAGGGTCTCCCGGTTGTACTGGGCGCCGTGGCAGACCTCGCACGGCACGTAGACGTCCGGGAGGAAGTTCATCTCGACCCTGATGGTGCCCTCGCCGTAGCAGGGCTCGCAGCGGCCGCCCTTGAGGTTGAAGGAGAACCGGCCCGGCTGGTAGCCGCGTACCTTGGCCTCGGGCGTCTGGGCGAAGAGGCGGCGCAGGTGGTCGAAGAGGCCGGTGTACGTGGCGGGGTTGGAGCGGGGGCTGCGGCCGATCGGCGCCTGGTCGATCTGCACGACCTTCTCGACGGCCTCGGCCCCGGTGATGTCGCGGTGCCGGCCGGGCACTCTGTGCGCACGGTGCACGCGCCTGGCCAGGGCGGCGTACAGGATGTCGTTGACCAGCGTCGACTTGCCCGACCCGGAGACACCCGTGACCGCGACGAGCAGGCCCAGCGGGAACGACACCGTGACGTCGCGCAGATTGTGCTCGGTCGCGCCGTGCACCGTGATCTCGTGACCGGCCGTCCTGGGGCGACGCCGGTCAGGGAGCGGGATCTGTTGGCGCCCGGACAGGTACGCCCCGGTGCGGGACGTCGGGTGCTCGGCGAGCTCCCGCACGGTGCCCGAATGCACCACGTGCCCGCCGTTGGCGCCGGCTCCCGGCCCGATGTCCACGACCCAGTCGGCCGCCTTCATGGTGTCCTCGTCGTGCTCGACCACGATGACGGTGTTGCCCCGGTCGCGCAGCCGCAGCAGGGTCTCGATGAGCCGCTGGTTGTCGCGCTGGTGCAGGCCGATGCTCGGCTCGTCCAGCACGTAGAGCACCCCCGCCAGCCCCGAGCCGATCTGGGTGGCCAGCCGGATCCGCTGCGCCTCGCCGCCGGACAGGCTCGCGGCCGGGCGGCCCAGCGAGAGGTAGTGCAGGCCCACGTCGAGCAGGAACCGCAGGCGCTCGTCGATCTCGGTGAGCACCGCCTGGGCGACCCGGCGTTCCCAGCCGGTCAGCTCCAGCCCGGCGAGGAACCGCGCCGTCTCGCCGATCGGCAGCGCGCTCACCTCGGCGATGCCGCGCCCGCCCACGGTGACCGCCAGCACGCCCGGCTTGAGCCGGGCGCCGCCGCAGGCCGGGCAGGGGACCTCGCGCAGGTAGCCGCCGAACCGGTCGTCGGAGCCGCCGGCCTCGGCGTGACGGCGCTCGATGTGCGGGATGACGCCTTCGTACCGGGTGACGTAGGAGCGCTCGCGGCCGTAGCGGTTCTGGTAGTCGAGGTGGATCCGTCGCGGAGTCCCGTGCAGGACGATCGTCCGGACGGCTTTGGGCAGGCTACGCCAGGGTGTGGTGGTGCTGAAGCCGATCTCGGCGGCCAGGGCGTCGACCAGCCGGGCGAAGTAGTCCGCGCCGCTGGTGTTCGTCCACGGGGCGATGGCGCCTTCGGCCAGCGTCTTGTCCTCGTCGGGGATGACGAGGCCGGGATCGACCTCCGTCCGCGAGCCGAGCCCGGCGCACTCGGGGCAGGCGCCCCACGGCGCGTTGAAGGAGAACAGCCGCGGCTCCAGCTCGTCCAGGTCGAGGTCGTGCCCGCGCGGGCACGCCATCCGCTCCGAGAACCTCAGCTCGCGCCCCGGCTCGGTGGCCTCCAGGTCGACGAACTCCACGCCGACGACACCGCCCGCGAGCCCCAGCGCCGTCTCGACGGAGTCGGTCAGCCGCTGCCTGATGCGCGGCTTCACCGCGAGCCGGTCCACGACGACGTCGATGGAGTGCTTCTTGCGCCCGTCCAGCACCGGCGGCCTGGTCACCGGGTGGATCGCGCCGTCCACCCGGACGCGGCTGAAGCCGTCGCCCGCCAGTTGCCGCAGGACCTCGGCGTGCGTGCCCGCGCGGTCGCGTACGACGGGCGCCAGCACCTGGAAGCGGGTGCCGTCCGCCATGGCGAGCAGCCGGTCCACGATCTGCTGGGGAGTGCGGCGGTGGACCGGCTCGCCGCATTCCGGGCAGTGGGGGCGGCCGACGCGGGCGTACAGCAGGCGCAGGTAGTCGTAGACCTCGCTGACCGTGCCGACGGTGGAACGCGGGTTGTGGCTCGTCGTCCTCTGGTCGATGGCGATGGCCGGTGACAGGCCCTCGATGGCGTCCACGTCCGGCTTGTCCAACCGGCCGAGGAACTGGCGGGCGTACGCCGACAACGACTCGACGTAACGCCGCTGCCCTTCGGCGAAGATGGTGTCGAACGCCAGGCTCGACTTGCCGGAGCCGGACACCCCGGTGAAAACGATCAGCGCATCCCTGGGCAGGTCCACGGAGATGTCGCGGAGGTTGTGCTGGCGGGCGCCCTTGACGACGAGACGGTCTCTCACACGCTCGAACCTAGTGCGCACGCCGGCGCGTCGTTATCGCATCGTTATCTGATTTCGCAGGATGATCTTTCCTCCGGTACGGCGGGTGGCCCGCGCGAGCTCGTACTCGCCGCCGGTCAGCGGGCGCGGGCCTTGCGGCGAAGCCCTGCCGCAGGCGCGGCCGCTGTGTAAGTCTGTAAGCATGACCGAGCCCCCCATCGTCATCGAGCACCGCGAGCACGTGTGGTACCTGCTCGTCCAGGCCTCGCAGCTCGAGCACATGATCATGTGCCAGTACCTCTTCGCCGAGTTCAGCCTCAAGACCGATGGGCTCACCGGCGAGCAGCAGGCCGCGGTCGATCGCTGGCGCCAGGAGCTCCACGGCATCGCCGTACAGGAGATGCTCCATCTCGCCCTGGTGGCCAACCTCATGTCGTCCATCGGCGCCGCGCCCACCTTCGGCAGGCCGAACTTCCCGCAGTCCTGCGGCGCGTTCCCGCCCTCGATCCAGATGCGGCTGCTGCCCTTCGGCGAGGCCGCCCTGGCCCACTTCCTCTACCTCGAACGGCCCGAGGGCATGGAGCGGCGCGACGCCGCCGAGTTCATCTCCTGCGATCCGCCGCCCGAGCCCATCGCGTCCGGCGAGATCTTCCCCCGCGCGCAGGAGTTCGCCACGGTCGGCCATCTCTACCGCGGCATCAAGGACGGTCTGACCACGCTGGTCGCCAAGTACGGCGAGGAGCAGGTGTTCTGCGGTTCGCCCCGGGCCCAGGCCACCCCGGAGCTGTTCCGCTGGCCCGAGATGGTGGCGGTGACCGACCTCGCGTCGGCGTGCGCCGCCATCGAGGAGATCATCGAGCAGGGCGAGGGAGCGCAGGGCGCCTGGCAGGACGCCCATTACGGCCGCTTCCTGAAGATCTGGGAGGAGTATCACGCGCTGCGCGCCGCCGACCCGGCCTTCGAACCCGCCCACCCCGCGCTCGGCGCCTTCACCCGCCAGCCCTTCGACGTGCGGGAGCCGCAGCCGCTCATCGGCGACCCGCGGACCCTGGCGCTGGCCGAGCTGTGCAACCTCGCCTACGAGGCGATCCTGTGGCTGCTCACCCGCTACTTCACGCACACCGACGAGAGCGAGGAAGAGCTCGAGGTCCTGATCGGCGCGGCGATCACGAGCATGGCCGCCGTGCTGCGGCCGCTCGGCACCGAGCTGAGCCGGCGGCCCGCCGGCCCGGCCCATCCGGGACGCACGGCCGGGGCGGCCTTCGAGATGTACTACCTGATGGACAACGTGGTCCCCTGGCGCGAGGCCGCCTGGACGGTGCTGACCGAACGGCTGCGCCAGATCGCCGAGCGCTGCGCGTCCCACGCCGCCACGAACCCGGTGATCGCGGCGGCTTCGGAGCAGGTCACGGCGGTGGCCGACTCGCTCGACGCCGTCCGGGCCAAGGCGGCCTCCGGCATCACGACCCCCGGCGGGCCCGCGTGACCCGCAGCGCACAGGCCGCCCCGACCACGAGGAGGGCGGCGACGGCGGCGACGACCCGCAGGAGACCTTCGGCGGAGGAGGGGGCCGCGAAGTAGACGGTGCCGAGCCCGGCGACGGCCGTCACCCCGGTCAGCGTCGGGCCGGTGGAGTTGAGCGCCGAGATCGCCGAGGAGAGCCGCGGCTCCACCAGGTATGTGATCCGCGCGATGAGCGGGCTGTAGCCGGCGGCGTGCCCGGCCCCCGCGAGCAGCAGCAGCGGTACGGCGCCGTACGGATGCCACTGGTCGCGATGGAGGAGCACCAGCAGGCCCGCCCCGGCCGCGAACGCGATCGGCCCGGCCACCGGCAGCGCGTTCCGCAGCCACCGGGGATAGCGGTTCCAGGTCAGGCTGAGCGCGCCGAAGCCGACGGCGTACGGGACGAACGCGAGCCCCGCCTGGAGCGGGGAGAAGCGCAGCGCGGACTGCAGATGCAGGGTCAGGGTCAGCAGGAAGACGGTGTAGCAGCCCATGACGATCCAGCAGGCCACCAGCCCCGGCTTCACCCCGCGCGGCCGCAGCGCCGCCAGGTCCAGCAGCGGGTGCCGCGCCCGGGTCTCGTAGCGGACGAACGCCACCAGCAGGGCGGCTCCGCAGGCGAGCGAGACCCATGCCCAGGCGGGCCAGCCCTGGTCCCGGCCGAAGATGAGCGGCATCGTGAACGCGGCCATGGCGACGGTCAGGAGAGCGGTTCCGGCCGGGTCGAGGCGTACCCGCTCGTCCGGGCCGGAGCTCAGCAGGACGCGCGGTCCGACCGCCAGCAGCACCGCGCCGATCGGGACGTTGATCAGGAACACCGGGCGCCAGGAGAGGCCGAACAGGTCGGCGCCCGCGACCAGCCCGCCGATCACCTGCCCCAGCGCGACTCCCAGGGCGAGCACCAGACTGTAGAGGCCGATCGCCCGGCGGCGGGCCGGCCCGTCCCAGTGCCGCTGGATGAGCGAGAAGACCTGCGGCATCAGCAGCGCCGCCCCCGCGGCCTGGGCGACGCGGGTCACCACCAGCAGGGGCGCGTTCGGGGCCAGCCCGCACAGCAGCGACGCCACGGTGAACCAGCCCAGCCCGACGAGGAACGCGCGCCGGTGCCCGACGATGTCGCCGATCCGCGCGCAGGTGACCAGGAGCACGCCGGTGGTCAGCAGGTAGCCCGACACGACCAGCTGGATCGCGGTGCTGCCGGCGTGCAGCCCGTCACGGATGGTCTGCGCCGCCACCGACACGATCGATCCGTCCATGGACGCCATGGCCTGGCCGGCGAGCAGCACGGCCAGCATCGGGCCGCGGCGGGCGACGGTCAAAGCGGGAGGAACAAGGGCGGTCATGCGGCCGAGTATCGGCCGCGCGCGTCCGGCCGGTCTTGAAGATATTTGCGCGCCGGACGCGGTCCGATCAGTCGCGAGCCTCCGGGATCCAGACGCGCATGGCCGACGGGCCGCGGCGGGCCCACGAGCGGTAGGGGATCAGGGCCACGGTGCGGTCCTCGCCGGACCGGTGGTGCCGGGCGGTGGCCACGACGGATCCGTGCTCCGCGGTGACGGTGTCCGGCAGCAGCGTCGCGTCCTCCAGCGCCCACGACGGCGGCAGGTCGATCGACTCCATGGCGAGCACCTCCGGCCCGCGCCGGACGGCCACGCAGCCGCGGATCGCGTCGACGCGGTGGTCCGGGCGGACGACCCGGGGCCGCAGGTCGAGGGTCAGCTCCAGCCGGTCGCCCGGCTGCCAGGTCCTGGTCAGCGTCATGCCGGCGGGCTCCGCGGGTGCGCCGTTGAGGCTGAGGCGGGTGTCCTGGGACCACTCCGGGTCGCGCAGGGTGATCGACGCCGGCCGGGCCGGCGCCCGCCGTACGGTGATCGTCACCACGCCGCCGTGCGGGTAGTCCGTCGTGACGTCCAGCTCGAACGGCTCGCCGGCTACGACGGCGTCGAGGGTGGAGGACACGTACTGGTGGATCTGGATGCCGTCGGACGTGGCCGTGGCGAGATAGCCGCCCAGGCTCGCGAGGGTGCGGGCGAGGTTGGGCGGGCAGCAGGAGACCTCGTACCAGGCCTGGCGCCGGCCGGCTCCGCCGCGGATGCACACGCCGTCGTCGTTGAGCGGGACGTCGCCGCTCGGGTGGCGCTGGTGCAGGGTGTTGGCGTAGAAGAACGAGCGGCCGTCCTCGCCGAGCGAGGTCGCGACGATGTTGTAGAGGGTGCGCTCGATCAGGTCGGCGTGGCGCGGGTCGCCGGTGGCCAGCAGCAGCCGCCAGCTGAACATGATCGACGCGACGCCCGCGCAGGTCTCGCAGTACGAGCGGTCCGGCGGCAGCACGTGGTCCTCGCCGAAGGCCTCGTCCATGTGGTGCGAGCCCATCCCGCCGGTGATGTACGTCCTGCGCTCGACGGTGTTGTCCCACTGGGTCCTCAGCGCGTCCAGCAGCTCCCGGTCGCCGGTCTCCACCGCGACGTCGGCCGCCCCGGCGGCCAGGTAGAGCGCGCGTACGGCGTGCCCGCGCAGCACGTCGGCCTTGCGGACAGGGAGGTCGTCCTGCGCGAAGGCCCGCCCGAACTCGATCAGCGGCAACGTGCCCGTGCCGCGCCGCTCGACGAACAGCGCCGCCTGGTCGAGGTAGCGACGCTCCCCGGTGGTGCGGAACAGCTCCACGAGCGCGACCTCGATCCCGGCGTGCCCGCACACCCGGTTCAGCCCGCCCGGCCCGAACATGACGCACACGTGGTCGGCGAGCCGGACCGCCACGTCGAGCAGCGACCTGGTGCCGTACGCCCGGTGGTGCGCGACCGCCGCCTGGATCAGGTGGCCGGAGCAGTACAGCTCGTGGCCCCAGGTGAAGTCGCTGTAGCGGGGGGCCTGCCAGGGGCGGCCGAAGAGCGTGTGCAGGTAGCCGTCGGGCTCCTGTGCCGCGGCGACCCGCCGGATCAGGTCGTCGGCGATCGTGTCGAGCGCGCTCGGACCCGCGTGCGCGCGCTCCCAGGAGATCGCCTCGATGATCTTGTAGATCTCCGAGTCGGCGAACTCGCGGCCCCGGTGCTCGTACCGGGCGCCGCTCGCGGCCCGGTCGAAGTTGGCCACCCAGCCGAGGCGCTCCATCCACTCGACCGCGTGCGGGATGACCGCCGAGCGGCTCACGCTCTGGAGCCGTCCCCAGAATCCCTCCGCCGGCCGGGCCCGGTCGAGGGGCAGCGGCCGGAGCAGGGCGTGCGAGGGCTGGACGGGTGGCGCTGACATGGCACTCCTGGCTGGTTCTTCAGAGGTGGGGGCGGGCGGAGGACTCGCGGACGACGAGCGCGGGCCTGACGACGAGATCGGGTGGCTGTGACTGCCCGTCGCGCAGGTGCAGCAGCTGCCGGAACGCCAGCCAGCCCAGGCGCTGGAAGTCCTGCTCCACCGTGGTCAGGGCAGGGGAGAGGAACCGGCTGAAGGGCTGGTCGTCGAACCCCGCCACCGACTTGCCGCCGGGGAGCGCCACACCGGCGTCGCGGAAGGCGCGCAGCACGGCGGCGGCGACGACGTCGGTCGCGCAGAAGACGGCGGTGACGTCGTCGCGGTGCGCCAGCTCCAGCCCGAGCTCGTAGCCGCTGCGCGGGTCGAAGGTGGCGGCCCAGGTCGGCGGCGGTTCGATCCCGCGGGCCTCCAGGGCCGCGCGCCAGCCCGCCGTACGGCCGGACGGCCGGCCGAACGGCGGCTCGGTGACGTGGTGCACCGTGCCGTGTCCCAGGTCGAGCAGGTGCTCGGTGACCAGGCGCCCGCCGGAGTGCTCGTCCATCACCGCGTACGGCACGTGCCCCGGGCGGCCGTCGAACCCGGTGACGCCGATCATCGGCACCGAGCTCGGCATCCGGCCGATGACCCGCTCGCCCTGGGTGTCGAAGTCGATCACGATGACCCCCGCGATCTCCTGGCTGAGCGCGCGCCGGATCGACCCCTCCACGTCGCCGTCCACGGAGTCGATCACGCAGACGGTGACCGCGTAGTCGTTGTCCCGCGCCGCCTGCTCGATGCCGGCCAGCACCTCCGCGTACCCGTAGCGGTTGAGGTGCGACGCCATGACGGCGATCATCGACCGCGACCCCGAGATCAGCGTCCTGGCCACGCCCTTGGGGCGGTAGTCCAGCTCCTTGACGGCCCGCATGACGCGTGCCACGGTCTCCGGCCGCACCCCGGAGGAGCCGTTGAGCACCCGCGACACGGTCGGGACGGAGACCTCCGCCAGCCGCGCGACATCCGCGATCCTCGCTCCTCGTGACATGTCGCAAATATATACATGAGCCCTGAAAAAATCATCATAGAGCCGGGGCAGGGCCGACCGATTGGCCCGGCACCAGCGTGCAGGGGATGAGGATGTTCGGAGGGGCGTCCGGCACCCCTTCGAGCTGGTCGATCAGCGCGTTCACACCGAGGCGGCCCAGCTCGGTGGCCGGCGCCGTCATGACGGTCAGGGACGGCTCGATCATCTCGCCGAGCTCGGCGGTGGTGGCCGCGGAGATGATCGACAGGTCGTCCGGCACGCTGCGGCCGAGCGCCCGCGTCTCCTTGACCAGCCCCGCCGAGGCGCCCTCGTTCACCACGACGACGCCCGTCACCTCTGGGAAGTCCTCGCTGAGCCGGCGCGCCGCCTTCCGCCCTCCGGCCGACGTGCCCTCCACGGTGATGACGGTGGGCGGCTCGCCGGCGGCCGCCATCGCGTCGAGGTACGCGGACTTCACCCGCATGATCCAGCCGGGCTCGTTCCCGGTCGAGGCCCTCATCCGCAGGGTGACGAGCGCGATGCGCCGGTGGCCGAAGGAACGGAGATGCCCGACGGCCTGGTCGATCGTGGTGGTGAAGTCCATGTCGACGAACGGCAGGTCTTCGTCCTCGGTCCGGCCGATCAGCGCGAAGGGCAGCCCGGACGCGATCAGCCGGTCCACGCGGGGGTCGCGGAGCTGGACCTCCATGAGCAGCGCGCCGTCCACGAGGCCGCCGGCGAGCAGGTGGGACATCTGCTCGTCGTCGTTCACGGGCCACAGCACGAGGTCGTAGCCGCGCTCGCGGGCGCCGTGGGCGGCGCTCATGAGGAACTGGTTGGCCGTGGCGATCGGCCGCGCTTCGAGGTAGGGGTGCAGCAGCGCGAGGATGCGCGTGCGCGAGCTGGCCAGCGCGCGGGCCACGACGTTACGCCGGTAGCCGAGCTCCCGGATGGCCGCCTCGATGCGGGCCCGGGTCTCCGGAGCGACCCGCTTGGTGCCGTTGATGACGAAGGAGACCGTGGCGATGGAGACGCTGGCTCGCTCGGCGACATCGCGCATCGTGACCATGGATTGTCCCGCCTCCCACCTTGTGAGGACGCGCGAGCAACTCTATCGCGGCGTCGTCGGTAAATCGCTTAACTAGTTATTGACATCACAGTGCGATGAGCGCAACATACTTCACAAGCAAGCGCGGTTAAGCGCTTTACCGACAGATGTCCATGTTTCGAGAGCGAGGCCTCACGCATGAAGTGGGCGGTGTTCACGATCCCCACGCGGCTGGCGTCGCAGACCACGGTCGCGCCGCTCGGCGGTGAGGCCTACACGGTGCCGCGGACCGGTGACAAGGCCAAGATGGGCAAGGCCGGGGAGTTCGTGAAGTGCCTCATCTCGCCGGACAAGCAGCTCGAGTCGGCGAAGATCGAGCAGACCATTCCGTCGACGCTGAGCGTCGCCGCGGAGTTCGGCAAGACCAGCGAGGTGATCGCGCCGTTCGTCACGGCGGTGAAGACCGCACGCGCGCGCACCGCGATTCTCGGGCCGGACTGGCCGAAGGCGGCGACGAAGATCTACACCGCCGTGCAGGCCGCCCTGACGGGCAAGGCCGCTCCCGCGGAAGCGCTGCAGCAGGCGCAGAACCAGCAGTAGGGGTGGCTCGTGAGCTCGGCCAACCTTCGTCTCGCCGCAACCGGAGAGCCCCTCGAAAGGGATCGCCGGAGAACGGCCCGCCTGATCCGGCACGGCGCGCAGTGGTTTTTCTCGCTGCCGGCCGTCGTCTTCGTGGCGGTGTTCTTCGGGTATCCCATCGTGCAGAACGTCGTCATGAGTTTCCAGGAGTACACGACCTCGACCTTCTACACGGGAGAGGCGCCATGGGTCGGCCTGGCCAACTATGCGAAGTCCCTGTCGAGCGGCCTTTTCACGACCACCCTGGTGAACACGGCCCTGTTCACGGTCGGGTCGATCTCCTTCCAATTCGCGATCGGGCTCGCCCTGGCGCTGTTCTTCAAACGCAATTTCCCGCTGAGCGGTTTCCTGCGCTCGTTGTTGCTGCTTCCGTGGCTGCTGCCGCTGATCGCCTCCAGCGCGGTCTGGAAATGGATCCTCGACCAGGAGAGCGGGGCTCTGAACCAGTTTCTCGGCCTGTTCGGCGTCGATCCGATCCCCTGGCTGGTCAGCCCGGGCCTCGCGCTCGTCGGCGTCATCGGCGTGAACATCTGGCTCGGGATCCCGTTCAACGTCGCGATCCTTTACAGCGGCCTGCAGGGAGTCCCCCGGGAGCTCTACGAGGCGGGCTCGCTGGACGGCGCGGTCGGCTGGAAGGCGTTCCGGCACATCACCTGGCCGAGCATCCGTCCGGTGGTCAGCGTCGTCCTCGTGCTCGGCGTCGTCTACACGCTCAAGGTCGTCGACATCATCCTCGGCCTGACCGGCGGCGGCCCGGCCAACTCTACCCAGACGCTGGCCACGAACGCCTACAACAAGTCCTTCGTCGAGTTCGACTTCGGACAGGGCGCCGCGCTCAGCAACATCCTCATCGTGGTGTCGCTCGTCTTCGCCATGGTCTACCTCTACCTCTCACGCCGGGAGCCCGACGAGTGAACACCTCATCGACCGCGCGCCGGCTGCCCATGACCGTGCTGGGCATCGTCTTCCTGGCAGTGATGATCTTCCCGGTCTACTGGATGGTCAACAGGAGCCTCCAGGCCAGCTCCGGAGCCGCGACCACGGACTTCTTCCCGATCCACCTGACGTTCTCCGGCTATGCGACGGCGATCTCCGAGCAGGGCCCGAACTTCGTCACGAGCCTGACCATCGCCCTCGGGGCGGTGGTGCTGACGCTGCTCGTCGCCACCCCCGCCGCCTACGGCCTGTCCCGCTTCCGGAGCCGCGGCGCCAACGCGTTCGTGCTGGTGCTGCTGGTCACGCAGATGATCCCCGCCATGGTCATCGCGAACGCGCTCTATCCCCTGTTCAACTCGCTCAACCTGCTCAACAACGTGTTCGGCCTGATCCTCGCCAACACCGCCGGCGACATCCCGTTCGCGGTGCTGCTCATCCGCGCGTTCTTGGGGTCCATCCCCAGGGCGCTCGTGGAGGCGGCGCTGGTGGACGGCGCGGGCAACTTCCGGGCGTTCGTCTCGATCGTGGTGCCGATCAGCAAGAACGCGATCGTGACCGCCGCGCTCTTCACCTTCCTCAGGGCGTGGAGCGACTTCCTGTTCGCGCTCACCCTGACCAGCACCCCCGAAGTCCGGCCCATCACGCTCGGCATCTACGACTACATCAACGCCAACAGCGAGGACTGGTCGGCCGTCATGGCCACCTCGGTGCTCGCCTCCATCCCGGCGGGCCTGCTGCTGATCTTCGCTCAGCGCTACATCGCATCCGGCGCCATCAACGGCGCGATCAAATGAGAAAGGAACCTGTGTGAAGACCCACGTCACCGTATGGGGCGAGAACCGCCACGAGCAGCTCGAACCCCGGGTCGCCGAGATCTACCCGGACGGCATGCACAACGCCATCCGCCGGGGGATCGAGGGCTGGCTGGGTGACAGCGCGACCGTCGCCACGGCCACGCTGGACGACCCCGAGCACGGCCTGACCGAGGAGGTGCTCGCGAACACCGACGTGCTCATCTGGTGGGGTCACGCCGCCCACGCGGAGGTGGCCGACGAGGTGGTGGAGCGGGTGCACCGGCACGTCCTGTCGGGCATGGGGCTGGTGGTGCTGCACTCCGGCCACTGGTCGAAGATCTTCATCAAGCTCATGGGCACCACGTGCACGCTGCGCTGGCGCAGCGAGAACGACCGCGAGCTGGTCTGGACGGTGAACCCGACCCACCCCATCGCCCGCGGCATCCCGCACCCCATCGAGATCCCCGCCCAGGAGATGTACGGCGAGCAGTTCGACATCCCCACGCCCGACGAGCTGATCTTCATCAGCTCCTTCAGCGGCGGCGAGGTCTTCCGCAGCGGCTGCACCTTCCGGCGCGGCAACGGCAAGATCTTCTACTTCAGCCCCGGCGACCAGGACTACCCCGTCTACCACCACCCGGACGTGCTGCACGTCATCGCCAACGGCGCCGAGTGGGCGGCCGGCGACCGGTCCCGGCGCGAGCTGCCGATCCTGCTCCGCTACGAGACGGGCGACTTCTTCAACGGGCACGGCTACCGCGGCGCCCTGCACAACAAGGAGGACGCCGAGTGAACCGTTCGGGCACGCGCCCGCTCCGTATCGTGCAGGTCGGGGCGGGCGCGATGGGCGTCGCCTGGCTGCGGACCCTGGCGGAGTCCGGCGACGTCGAGCTGGTCGGGGTGGCCGACCTCGACACGGACCGGGCGGCACAGGCCGTACGGGCCGTCGGCGTGGACGCCGAGGTCGGCGCCTCGCTCAGCGAGCTCCTGGCGACCGGGCCGGATGCGGTCGTGAACGTCACGATCCCGGCGGCCCACACCGCGGTGAACGTCGAGGCGCTGTTCGCCGGGCTGCCGGTGCTGTGCGAGAAGCCGGCCGCGCCGACCCTCGCCGAGGCGCTCGTCCAGGCCGCCGCCGCCGAGGCGACCGGGCGGTTGCTGATGATCAGCCAGTCGCGCCGGTACTTCGCCGCCCTGGAGGCGTACCGGAGCCGGATCGCCGGGCTCGGCCCGATCGGGCTGCTCACCACCGGGTTCTTCCGCGCCCCGCGCTTCGGCGGCTTCCGCGACGAGATGGAGCAGCCGCTGCTGGTCGACATGGCCATCCACGCCTTCGACGCCGCCCGCCACCTGCTCGGCGCGGAGCCGGTCTCGGTCGGCTGCGAGAGCTGGAACCCGCCCTGGAGCTGGTACCGGGGCGACGCGGCGGCGACGGCGACCTTCCTGTTCGAGGAGGGCACCCGCTACGTGTTCACCGGCAGCTGGTGCGCAGAGGGAGCGGAGACGTCCTGGAACGGGGAGTGGCTGGCCAGCGGCGCCGAGGGCACCGCCACCTGGGACGGCGAGGACCGCGTCACGTCCAGCGCCGGCGGCGGCGTGGACGTGCCGCGGGGTGACCGGGAGCAGATCGCCGGGGCGCTCGCGGAGTTCGTGGCGGCGCTGCGCGCGGGGGTGGAGCCGCCGGGGGCGATCGCGGGCAACGTCCGCAGCCTCGCGATGGTCGAGGCGGCGGTCCGCTCCGCGGAGACCGGTCAGCGCGTGGAGATCGACGCGCTGCTGGACCGCGCCTACCACGACGCGCTGTCGCACCCCGTACGCGAGGAGATCCGTACGCGGCTCGAGTCCTGGGGAACGGCGACGGCGGCGCTGCCGAGACAGCGGGCCGTCACGACCTGACGCCGACGAGCTCCTCCAGCGCGGCGGCAGCAGCGGCGAGGCCCGCGCGGATCGTCTCCGCGCACGGCATCAGGTCGGGCTGCCGGCCGAGGAGCGCGACGGAGGCGCGGATCCGGCCGCCGCCGTCGCGGACGGGGACGGCGTACTCGGTGACGCCGTGTTCGAACTCGCCGTGGGCGGCGACCATGCCGTCCGGCCGGTCGCGGTCGTTGGCCGCGACCAGCTCCTCGGCGGAGTGGGCGGCGTTCGGGCCGCCCACCCCGATCAGCTCGTAGTCGGCGAGCAGGGTCGCGATCTCGTCGCGCGTGTGGTCGAGGAGCAGGGCGCGCCCGGCGCCGGTGCACCAGCAGGGGGCGACCAGGCTGGTCCGGGCGGGCCACTGCTCCGGCGTCGACTCCGCGCGCAGCAGCCGGACGAGCACGCCGTCGCGCACGGACAGGCGGGCGCTCGCGCCGTGCTCGATCGCCAGCCGGCGCAGGATCGGGCGGCTCCCGCCGAGCAGCCCGTGGTCGAGGGCCCCGGCCAGGGCGAAGAACTCGGCCGCGACGCGCAGCGTGGCGTCCTCGCGGCGTTCGAGCAGGCCCCGGTCGCACAGCTCCTGGGTGACCCGGGAGGCCTTGCTGGGGTCGATGCCGACCTCGTGGGCGAGCCGGGCGACGTTGAACCCGGCCCGGCCGGAGGTCTCCCGCTCCAGGACCGCGTTGACGATCCGCAGAGCCGTGCGCAGCGAGGAGGCCTGCGGCGGGTTCGCTGTCACATCCGCACTATAGCGAGATGATCGCGACCGGAAGCACCGCGCTCAGCCGGTCGGGCACAGGGCGAAGACGCGGGCCGGGAAGCCGGATCCGCCCTGGGGCTTGGGCCAGGTCGCCACGATCAGCGCGCCCGTCTCGGGCACCTGGTCGAGGTTGGCCATCAGCTCGATCTGCCACCGGTCCCGCGCCAGGACGTACAGCTCCAGGCTGAAGTCGCCCGTGGACGTGGCCGACCCGGGATCGGTGTCGGTCTGCTCATGGCCGATCGCGGTGACGCCGGCCTGCTCGAACAGGTAGCGCAGCACGTCGGCCGACCAGCCGGGGGTGTGGCTGACCCCCGCCGCGTCCTTGTTGGCCATCGTGTCCCGGTCCGGCCAGCGCCGGCCCCAACCGGTCCGCAGCGCCACGAACGCCCCGGCGGGGATCCTCCCGTTGCGCCGCTCCCAGGCCGCGACGTCCTCCATCGTCGGGGTGGCGTCCGGATCGGCCTGCACGCGCTGGGTGATGTCGAGCACCACCAGCGGCCGGATCATCTCCTCCACCGGGATCTCGTCGACGGTCCGCGCGCCGGCCACGAAGTGCACGGGCGGGTCCACGTGCGTGCCCCACTGCCCGACGAGCGTGTACAGGTGGACGTTGAAGCCGTCCCCGCGATCCATGTCGAAGACCTTCTCGCGCCGCTCGTCCGGGAACGCGGCGAAGTGCGGCTGCCCCGGGAGGAAGGCGTGGGTGAGGTCCACGCAGGTCGTCTTAGCGGTGAGCTCGCGGTAGGCCGACCACAGAGGGGGTTCCATGAGCTTAGTTCTCCTTCGTCTGGACAAGGGCGGGACGCATACGGCGTCCGTGGCGCAGGTGGTAATACAAGTAGCAGATCGCCACGAACGGGACACTGAAGTACAAGGCGGCGACCTGGGCCGGGTCCAGGGCCACGCCGACCAGGGAGACCACGCACAGCCCGAACGCCAGGACCGGCACGACCGGATAGAAGGGCGTGCGACCCGATGACGAGGAGGTCGAACCCGGCCTCTACTCGGTCGCGGCCCCGGTCCGCGACTTCCGCGGCGAGGTGGCGGCGGCGGTCCAGGTCGTCGGGCCGCGCGTCCGCCTGGCCCCCCGGACGGCCGAACTCGCGGCCACCGCGCTGCGCTGGGCCCGCCGGCTCGAGAACGCCCTGCGGGGAACCTCGGACCAGCCCCGGTAACCGCGTCATGCGCTCGGATGAGCCGCCGGGCCCCCGGGCGGCTCGTGCGCCGTACGGCCCGCGCGTCGTGCAGCCCCTCCGGCCGGACGGGGTCGTGCGGCGCGTAC
This sequence comes from Nonomuraea sp. NPDC051941, assembly GCF_044593615.1. Lineage (NCBI taxonomy): Bacteria > Bacillati > Actinomycetota > Actinomycetes > Streptosporangiales > Streptosporangiaceae > Nonomuraea > Nonomuraea sp. NPDC051941. Next base: position 161,761 of record NZ_JBIUCF010000017.1, on the reverse strand, counting down.
AGTCCTGCGGGTGGAGGTGCGGTGATGCCGGAATGGCTGGAGGCGGGGCTGTGGGGGTCGGTGGCCGGCGGGGCCCTGGTCGTGGGAGCCGCGGTCGCCTGGTCGGTGAAGGTCCCGGCGCGCTGGATCGCCATGATCATGGCCTTCGGGGCCGGTGTGCTGATCTCGGCGCTGTCGTTCGAGCTGATGGACGAGGCCGAGCGCGCCGGCGGGCTCTTACCGGCCGCCGTCGGCTTCCTCGCCGGCGCCTGCGCCTACGTGGCGGCCAACGCGCTGCTGGCCCGGTACGGCGCGCGGCACCGCAAGCGTTCGGGCGATCAGCAGCCGAGCGAGGCCGACGTCCAGGGGAGCGGCGCGGCGATCGCGATCGGCGCGCTGCTCGACGGCGTCCCCGAGTCCGTGGTGCTCGGCCTGTCCCTGGTGGGCGGGGGGAAGATCGGGCTCGCCGTGCTCGCCGCGGTCTTCATCTCGAACGTCCCCGAAGGGCTCTCCAGCGCCGCCGGGATGAAGCGCGCGGGCCGCGGCCCCGGCTACGTCTTCGGCATCTGGGGCGGGATCGCGCTGGCCAGCGGCCTGGCGGCACTGCTCGGCAACCTGACCATGCAGTCCGCCTCGCCCGCGTTCACCGCGGTGATCATGGGGGTGGCGGCGGGCGCGATCCTCGCCATGGTGGCCGACACGATGATCCCCGAAGCCTTCGAGCGCGCGCACACCCTCACGGGGCTCATCACCACGATCGGATTCCTGGCGGCCTTCGCCATCGAGCGGCTGGCCGAGTGAGCCCTCACCGGCTGAGCCACCGCCGGGAGACGCGAATCCGCAGCCGGCCGTAGGGGAGCGTCCCGGTGACCAGGACGTGCGGAGCGCCAGGACGTGGACGGCCCGGCGCCTCGCAGGTCACGCGGCCCCAGTCGGTGCGCACCCCGTCGGTGTTCGCGGTCGCGCCGCGCGGCAGGACGATCGTGGCGGATCCGTAGTCGAGCCGGAGGCCGATCTCGATCTCGGCATGCGGGATGACGGCCCGGGACAGGTCCAGCCGTACCTGGCCGTACTCGGACTCGATCCGCAACCGGCGCGGGACCTGCCAGTCGCCCGCCCGCCTGATGCGGCCGCCGGTGGAGCTCAGCTCCACCGTCTCGTCCGGGAGCTCCGGCAGGTCGGCGGTGACCGCCACCAGGTCGCCGTGGGAGGTGGCGGTGAGCGCCCGTTCGAGCCGTTCCTCCATCTCGGCGGAGCCGAGCCGGCCGTCGGCGAAGGCCTGCTGAAGTCGTTGGACGACCATGTCGCGGTCGCCGTCGGAGACTCGCGTCCGGAGTTCCATGGTTGCCTTCCTGTTCGGTCGTGGCGGCTCGCCCGGTCAGAGGTCGAGGTCCTCGACGACGGGGCGTTCGGCGATCCCGGCGATCCGGTCGTAGAACTCGGCGGGGATCCTGCCGCGCAGCTCCTCGATCGTGCCGACGATCTCCACGACGGCATCGCCCGGCACGAAGCCCCAGCTCGTCTCGCCCAGGCCGAGGTAGCCGAGCCAGTCGTCGGACTCCGACCCGCTCACCCAGTCCGGCGAGCGATCGACGTGCAGGACGAACGTGCCCTTGCCCGAGCGGTACACCCGGAACGTCTCCACCCGCCCGCTGCGGCTGGTGCGGCCCCACTCGCCGAGCAGCACCCCCGAGAAGCGCCGCTCGTCCCCGGCGACCTGGATGACGATCTCGTCGTATCCCTGCCGGCGGCCCTCCTCCGCCTCGACGTAGCGCCGCAGCGCCTCGCTGATCGCCGCCGCCGGCGTGCCGCCCGCCAGGCCCTGCGCCCGCTCCAGCAGCGGAAGGTCCTCGTCCGGGATCTCGATCGTCGTGCCGCGCACCATGGCCGCCCTCCTCGTGTATACGTATAAGCCTACGTATAAGGGAGGGCGATGGCAACAGGATCAGAACAGGCCCGGCTGCTCGCTCGGCCGGTGCGGCGGCCGTTTGGGTGCGAGGCCGCCGATGGCGTCGAGGTCGTACAGGGACCGCCAGCGCGTGCGGCCCCCCTCGGCCAGCAGCCGCCGCAGCAGCCGCGCCGTCACCTCGGCGTCCGGCAGGGCCCGGTGGCGACCGGCCGGGCGGGGGATGCCCAGGTGTGCGAGCAGGGTGTCCAGGCTGTGGGAGGGCAGCCGCGGATACAGGTGGCGGGCCAGCCGTACGGTGTCGAGCAGCGGGACGGCGGCCAGCCGCGGGCACCACGACCGCAGCCCGGCGATCAGGGCCGCCTCGGTCGCGGCGTGATGGGCGACGAGCCGGTACGGCGGCGCCGTCAGGCGGTCGTCGAGGGCGGCCATGACCTGCTCGGCCGGTGGGGCGGTGGCGAGCATGGCCTCGGTGATGCCGGTCTGCCGCACGTCCCACGGGGTGACGGCCACGCCCGCCGGCGGGGCCATCAGCGACTCGAACCGCCACACCTCGGCCAGGTCGCCGCCGCTCGCCTTGACGGCGCACACTCCCACCTCGACCGGCACCAGGGGACGCCCCTGCGGCGTCAGCCCTTCGAAGTCGATGACGACCAGAGTGTGGCGGGTGAAAACGGCGTCGTCGTACAAGGCGATCCATGCTGCGGGCGCGTCCACGCGGTGACGGTACCCCGTCGCCCGTCCGCACACCCGCGATGTGGAAGGTCGACTACCGCGCCTAGGAGGTCGCGCCGGCGCGAGTGACGAGGGTGACGAAGGTGAGGCGGGCCGAGCCCACCCGGCCGGACGAAATCGGCGCCGGCCTCGATGACGCCGTCCGGCTCCAGCCCGCCCACCCAAAGGCTCCCGGCGCCGTGGGAGCTCTCCCTGCCGAAGAACGGCCCGGGCGTGCCGTTCGAGGAGGTCGGGGCGGGGCTGGGCAGCGTCACCGGACAGTCGCCGGGGCCGGCTCCGGACTAGCAGGCCGGGCAGGACAGGACGGCGGCGAGGGTGAGGACGACCGGCAATCTCATGCCCGGCATACACCGGAGAGGGCCGGACGGTTCCGGGGCCGCGGGCTCAGAAGGTGAGGAGGGAATGGCAGTGGTGAGCCACGAACGAGGCGAAGCCGGGCACCAGCGCCACCGCCGCCGGCCCGCTCAGCAGCAGGGCCACGCTCGCCACCCCGGCCAGGCGCTCCACGCGCCTGAGCGGGGAGGCGGGGTTGAGCATGCGGCGTACGCGCAGGAGCGCGGTGTCGCCGCCGGCGCCGAGCGCGAACGCGGGGGCCCGCCCGGTGGCCAGGCCGACGAGCGCGGCGGCGATCTGCACCCGGGGATGGCGCCGCGCCGCGACATCGTCCGCCAGCAGCTCGATCAGCCGGACGATCTCCGCCTCGGCCGCCCCGAACACGGGCACCTTCGGAAACGCCCTGGCGAGAGTGTGTGCCGCGGCGAGCGCCAGGTGATGCCTGCCGCGCAGGTGGGCGCGCTCATGCGCCAGGACGGCGGCGACCTGCTCGGGGGTGAGGCTGCGCAGGGCCCCGGTGGTGATGACGGTCTGGGCGCGCCTGCCGGGCAGGCAGTAGGCCAGCCGCTCGTCGTGGTCGAGCACGATCGCGTCGAGGTCGCGGTCGCGCCGGCCGAGCAGGCCGAGCATGGCCGCGTGCGCACGTCGTTCCATGCTCGTCCTGACCAGGACGGCCGCGCCGCACGAGAGCAGGCGCGCCAGCACCGCGCCCGCGGCCAGGAGCGCGCCCGCGCCGGCCACGGTCAGGCCGTCGCCGTCCGACAACATCGCCGCGCAGATCTCGAACAGCCCGGCCAGCCCGTGCCCCACGACGTCGGCGGGCACGGCGAAGGCGAACGCGGCCAGGACGGCCGAGGCGACCACGGACGCGCCGGCCGCCTGCCACATCGCGATCGCCAGCCGGGGCGCCCGGTCGGCCCAGCGCGCGGTCCGCATCAGCCGCGGCAGCCAGATCGCGGCGACCACCGTGTAGAGCGCCAGGACGGCGGCTGCGATCACGCCTGCCCGCCCTTGGGCGGGAACACCTGCAGGGCCGCCTCCAGGGCGGTCGCCTCCTCGGGGGTGAGCCGTTCGAGGAAGTGCACCAGCGTGGCGGCCTGGTTGCCGCTGCCGGCCAGCGCGGCCCGCATCAGGTCGGCCGTGTAGGCCTCCTTGGAGGCGACCGGCTCGTAGATGTAGGCGCGGCGGACGGGCTCGCGCTTGAGCAGGCCCTTGGTGTGCAGCTTGTCCATCACGGTCATGACCGTCGTGTAGGCGATGGTGCGCTCCTGCCGCAGTTCTTCCAGCACGTCCCGGACGGAGGCAGGCTGCCGCCGGGCCCACATCCGCTCCATGATGGTGGATTCGAGCTCTCCTAGGCCGCGCGTCATGACGCGAATGCTATCCGCGGTCGTAGTTCCGGAACAGCGCTCATACGGAGGAGGGGTATAGTCGACCCGGTAAGCCGTACATGGATGTACGAGTTAGAGGGGTTTTCGGATGCCATCCATACAGGTGCGGTTGTCGGTGAACGGCCGCCGGCACGAGCTGGAGCTCGACACCCGCGTCAGCCTGCTCGACTGTCTGCGCGAACACCTCGCCCTGACCGGGACGAAGAAGGGATGCGACCAGGGCGCCTGCGGCGCCTGCACGGTGCTGGTGGACGGCGAGCGGGTCAACTCCTGCCTCGTGCTCGCCGCCCAGTGCCAGGACGCGGAGATCACGACCATCGAAGGGCTCGGCGAGCCGGGGCGGGCGCTGCGGGAGGCGTTCGTACGTCACGACGGCCTGCAGTGCGGCTACTGCACGCCGGGGCAGATCTGCTCGGCGGTGGCCATGCTCGCCGAGCACGACGCGGGGGTGCCGAGCTCCGTCGGAGCGGCGAGCCTGACGGACGCCGAGATCAGGGAGCGGCTGGCCGGGAACCTGTGCCGGTGCGGCGCGTACAACGGGATCCTCGCGGCCGTGAGAGAGGTCGCCCGATGAACCCGTTCTCCTACGTCACCGCCACCGACCCGGCCGCGGCTCGCGCCCTCGCCGCCGAGGGAGCGAAATACCTGGCGGGCGGCACCAACCTCGTCGACCTGATGCGCGAGGGCATCGAGACACCGGAACGGCTGGTGGACATCGGCCGGCTGCCGCTGGCCGGGATCGAGGACCTGCCCGGCGGCGGGCTGCGGATCGGCGCCCTGGCCCGCAACACGCGCGTGGCCGCCGACCACCGGGTCCGCGACCGCTACCCGCTGCTGTCCCAGGCCATCGTGAACGGCGCCTCGCCCCAGCTGCGCAACCGGGCGACGGTGGGCGGCAACCTCCTGCAGCGCACCCGCTGCGGCTACTTCTACGACCGCCACGCGGCCTGCGGCAAGCGGGAGCCGGGTGTCGGCTGCGACGCCCTCGACGGGTTCAACCGCATGCACGCCGTCCTCGGCGCGGGGGAGAGCTGCATCGCCGTGCACCCGTCGGACATGTGCGTGGCCCTGGCCGCCCTCGACGCCGTGGTCAACATCGCCGGCCGCGACCCCGTGCCGCTGGTGGACTTCCACCTCCTCCCTGGGAACACCCCGCACGTGGAGACCGTGCTCCGGCCGGGCGAGCTGGTCACGTCGATAGACCTGCCACCCGTCCCTCCCGGTCACTCGGTCTATCTGAAGGTCCGCGATCGGGCCAGTTACGCCTTCGCGCTGGTGAGCGTGGCCGTGTTCACCCACCTGGAGGACGGGCGGGCGAGCCGGGTGCGCATCGCGCTGGGCGGGGTCGCGCCCAAGCCGTGGCGCGCGTACGAGGCCGAACGGCTCCTCACCGGCACCTCGCTCGACGACCACCTCATCGACCAGGCCGCCGAGCGGGCCCTGGCGGACGCGCGGCCGCGCGAGCACAACGCGTTCAAGCCCGAGCTGGCCAGGCGGCTGATCCGCCGAGCCCTGAAGGGAGCCCACTCATGACCCTCGCATCGCGCGGCTTCACTCTCGCCGGCAAGGCGATGGCCAGGCTGGCCAGGCTCCTCCCTGACGGCAGGCCCGACCCCCTTGCCCACCAGCGCGCCGAACTGGGCCGCCCCGCCGACCGGCTGGACGGCCCCGCCAAGGCCGCGGGCGCCGTCCGCTACACGGCCGAGCACCGGCTCCCCGGCCTCGTCCACGCCGTCGTGGTGGGCAGCACCATCGCCAGGGGCCGCCTCACCGCCATCCACGTGCCTTCCGCGCCCGGCGTGCTGCTCGTGATGACCCACCACAACGCGCCCGCGATGAAGCGCACCGCCGCCTACGCCACCCTCCGCGGCCCGCTGGGCGCCGCCGCGATGAGCCTGCCCGTGCTCAACACCGACGAGATCTTCTGGTACGGCCAGCCCATCGCGGTGGTCGTCGCCGAGTCCCCGGAACAGGCCAGGCACGCGGCCTCGCTGATCCACGCCGACTACCAGCGGTGGCCCGCCGCGCTGTCGATGACCGGGCAGCGGCCCTTCACGCCCGCGCACGCCGTACTGGAGGAGCCGGTGACCAGGACCGGCGACCCCCGCACCGCCCCGGCGGCGGTCACCGTGGAGGCCGAGTACGCCACGCCGCTCGAATACCACAACGCGATGGAGCCGCACGCCACCGTGGCCCACTGGGAGGGCGACCGGCTCACCGTCCACGACACCTCGCAATACCCCTACGGGGTCAAGGAGATGCTGGCCAGGAAGTTCTCGCTGGCCGAGGAGAACGTCCGCGTGCTCGCGCCGTTCATCGGCGGCGGCTTCGGCGGCAAGACCGTCGCCTGGCCGCACGTCTGGCTCGCCGTGGCCGCGGCCAGGCTCTCCGGCCGGCCGGTCAAGCTCGTCCTGTCGCGCGCCGACCTGTTCGCCATGACCGGCGGGCGGGCCCCGACCCGCAGCCGCGTCTCGCTCGGCGCCGACGCCTCCGGGCGGCTCACCGCGCTGGAGCACCACGCCGTGTCGTCGTGCAGCGCCGACGAGTTCGCCGAGGCCGCGGTCATCGCCTCCCGGCATCTGTACGCCTGCCCCAACCTGCACAGTGCCCAGCAGGTGGTGCGCCTGGACCGCATCCAGAACGCCTTCTTCCGCGGCCCCGGCGTCGCGCCGGGCTCCTTCGCCGTGGAGTCGGCCATGGACGAACTGGCCTGGCGGCTCGGCCTGGACCCGCTCGAACTGCGCCTGCGCAACGAGCCGGACCGCGACCCGGCCGCGGGCAACCGGTTCACCAGCCGCCACCTGCGCGAGGCGTACCTGCTCGGCGCGGACGCGTTCGGCTGGTCCCGGCGTCCGCCCGTGCCCCGCGCGACCCGCGACGGCCGCTGGCTCATCGGGTACGGCATGGCCGCCGCGATCAACCCCGACGCCGTGCTCATCGCCGGGGTCAGGCTCCGCCTGTCCGCCGACGGCACGGTCACCGTCCGCAGCAGCACCAACGAACTGGGCGCCGGCACCTCGACCGCGCAGAGCCAGGCCACCGCCGACCGGCTCGGCCTGCCCCTCGACCGGGTCCGCTTCGAACAGGGCGACTCCGACGTGGCCAGGACCCGCATCCCCGGCGCCTCGGCCGCCACCACGACGCTCGCCTCGGCCATCTGGTCGGCCCGCGACAACCTCGTCCGCGAGCTGCTGAAACTGGCGCGCGGCACCGGTTCGCCGCTGGCCGGACTGTCGCCCGGCGAGGCGGAGACCCGCGACGGCGGCCTGTTCGGCCCCCGGGGTGGAGAGACCTACGAGCGCATCCTGGCCAGGGCCGGGGTGGACGGGGTGGAGGTGGAGGGCAGGTCGGCGCTGCCGTACCAGACGATCAAGCGCGGCACCTACTCCTACGGCGCGCACTTCTGCGAGGTGCGGGTGGACGAGGACACCGGCGAGACGCGCGTCACGCGCTGGGCCGGGGCGTTCGACGGCGGTCGGATCGTCAACCCCAAGCAGGCCGCCGGCCAGATGCGCGGCGGGATCATCATGGGCATCGGCATGGCGCTGACCGAGGAGGCGCTGCTCGACGAGCGCACGGGCCTGATCGTCAACCACAGCCTGGCCGACTATCACGTGCCCACGCACGCCGACGTGCCCGACATCGACGTCCGCTTCGTCGACCGGCCGGACCCGCAGACCCCGCTGGGCGCCAAGGGCATCGGCGAGCTCGGCATCGTGGGCGTGGCGGCCGCCGTCGCCAACGCCGTCCATCACGCGACCGGCAAGCGCGTCCGATCCCTGCCCATCACCCCGGACAAGCTCATGTTTTGAATACGGTAGGGGGGTATGGTACGTTCAAGGTAGTGCAGTCGGTCGCGATCTCCCTGCTGGAGGATCACCTGGCGCACTGTGTCGCCGAGGCCGCCGCTCAGGGCGGGCCGGAGGCTCAGGCGAAGGTCAAAGAGGCTTCCGACGCCATCGCGCGGCTCGTTCGTTCCTGACAGACATCACTGGAGAGGGTTGATCGATATGGCTACCGCTACCTACACCGTCACAGGCATGACCTGCGGGCACTGCGTGAGTTCGGTGAAGGAGGAGGTCGGTGAGGTGTCCGGGGTCACTTCGGTGGAGGTTGACCTGGCGAGCGGCCTGCTGACCGTGGAGAGTGACAGCCCTGTGGACGCGGCGGACATCGTGGCCGCGGTCGAGGAAGCGGGGTATGAGGTGGCGAATCGGTCATGAACGCGGCGAAGAGTGATACCCCCGGGAGGCTCCAAGCGTCCGGGAACGACCACACGTGACCTGAGGAGAGATCACATGCGACGGCTCGCCGCGCTCGACCCCGCCGAAGCCCCGGAGAAGTCCCGGGAGTTGCTGAACGACATCATCGGCCGCACAGGCTCGGCCGGTGAGATGATCTCCACCATGGCGCACTCGCCGGCGATGCTCCAGGGCTACCTTGACCTGTCGCGGGCCATGAAGCGCAGCAAGCTGCCCCGCGCCCTCAGCGAGAAGATCTCGCTCGCCCTGCAGGAGTGGATCGGCTGCGGGCTCTGCCTCGACGCGCACGCGGCGGGCGCCCGGGCGGCGGGGCTGAGCGAGACGGACATCGCCCTCGCCCGCCAGGGCACCTCCACCGACGCCCGGGAGGCGGCGCTCATCGCGGTGGCCACCCGCGTGCTGGCCGAGCCGTCGTCGCTGACGGACGAGGACGTGGCCGAGTTGAGGGCTCATGGCTGGAGCGAGCGGATCATCGCGGAGATCCCCGGCCTGGTCGCCCTCAACCTGCTCACCGGCTCCTTCAACCTGCTGGCCGGCCTGAAGCCGGCCGAGAAGGCTACGTGAGCGGGCAGAAGCGGGTCTCGAAGAGCGTGCTGAAGGTTTTGAGGAAGTCGTTCCAGTCGCCGTTCAGGTTGGCGACCAGCGTGTGGGTGCCCTCGCGGTCGCCCATCGCGTACGTCACCGAGCCCTGGATGAAGCCGCCCCCGCCCCAGAGCGTGACCCCGCACGGGAGCTTCTGGGAGTAGACGCCGAGGCCGTACCTGGTGTTCGGGACCCAGTCCGCGCCCTCCGTCGAGACGGTGGTGAACATCTCCTTCTGCTGCGCGGGCGCGAGCAGGCGGCCGCGCAGCAGGGCCCGCAGGAACCGCTGCAGGTCGGAGGTGGTCGAGACCATCCCGCCGGCGGCCCCGGCCCAGCTCAGGTCCGCGTGGGTCACGTCGTGGACCTCCGTGGGCCGGCCGGCCTCGTCGAACTTCGAGTAGTGCCGGGCGTGCGGGTCGCGGATCGTGTTGTCGGCGCCGGGCAGGTACGTGCCCGTCAGGTGCAGCGGGCGGGCGATGCGGCGGTCGATCTCGTCGGCGATGGTCGAACCCGTCGCCCGCTCGACGATCATCCCCGCGAGGTTGTAGTTGACCTTGGAGTAGATGAAGCGCTTGCCGGGCTCCTCGGGGCGCGGGGTCTCCTGGCCGGGGACGGCGTCGGGGAGCCCGCTGGTGTGGTTGAGCAGCTGCCTGATCGTGATCTTGGTGCCGTCCCCGCCGAGGTGCTCCTCCACCACGCCGGGCAGCCACTTCGCCACCGTGTCGTCCAGGCTCAGCTTGCCGTCGGCCGCCACCTGCAGGACCACCGTGCCCACGAACGCCTTGGTGAAGCTGCCGATGCGGAAGTGCTCGCCCGGCCGGCGGTGGCGTCCGGTCTCGAGGTCGGCCACCCCCGCCGTCCCGAACCACGGTGCCGCGTCGCCGTCCCTGAGCTCGGCGACGATGCCGGGGCCACCGCCGTCGGCCACGGCCTGGTCGAGCGCGCGCTGGAGCTTGGCGTGGCCCCGGTCGGCCGCGGCGGCGGGCATCGTCATCGTGGTGGCCGTCGCGGTCAGGGCGGCGACGAGCAGGCCGGTACGGAGCATGGACATGGAGCCTCCAGGGAGGTCGGAAAGGGCGTGGTCATCCACCGGGCAGAGGTGCCGGCGATGACAAGCAACGCTAGTTGACTAATCCGGTCTTAGTCAACATGGGTTGCTTGGAAGCCCTCTCCGATCCCCGGGCTCACGAAGGGCCGCTGACGTAACGGAGGGTCAGCTCGTCGAGGTTGAGCCAGTTCGCGCTGCCCTTGGACGCGTTGAAGATGACGGAGACGGTGTTGGCCCCTTCCTGGAGCGCGACGTTCGGCACGGTCACCGTGTTCCACGTGCTCCACGAGCCCGTGGAGGGGAACCGGAGGGCGTCCACGGCTCCGGCGCCGTTGACGAAGACGTGGCGGACGGCGTCGCCCGCGGCGGCCGCGTAGCGGAAGGTGAGCTCGTACGTGCCGGCCCGGCTGACGTCGGGCCGCAGGTCCACCCACTGGCCGTCGGCGTTCCAGCCGGCCACGTAGCCGGTGCCGGTGAAGCCCGGGTTGGTGGACTCGGTGCCGACGCCGTGCAGGGTGCCCGACTCGGCCTGGAGCTGGGCGGAGACGTCGAGCCGGTCGAGGTTGAGGTAGTTTCCCGAGCCCAGCTCGACCCGGATGGTGTTGTGACCCCGGGCCAGCGTGACGCCGTTGAGCACGGCGGTGTTCCAGGTGCCCCAGCCGCCGGTGGACGGGAACGACTGGTCGGACTGGGCGCCGTTCACGATGATCCGGCGGGAGGCGTCCCCGGCGCCGGCGGCGTACCGGAAGCGCAGTTCGTGCGCCCCGGCGGAGGGCACGTTGACGTGGAAGGTCAGGGTCTGGCCGGAGGTGTTCCAGCCGGCGAGGTAGCCCCGGCCGCTGAAGCCGGGCTGGGTGCTCTCGGCGCCGATGCCCGACGACAGCGCGTTCTCGGCCTCGTACCGGCCGTTCTCCGGCTGGAGCCCGGTGTTGCCGTCGTGCTGGACGATTTGGAGCGCGCTGACGGCGGCGGCTGCGGTGATGCTCTGGAGGTACGTGGCGGGGGCGGGCGCGGACCAGTCGGGGCCGGCGAGGCCGTCGCCGGTGCGGCGGTGGCGCCAGGCCTGGGTGGCGTTGCGCTGGAGGAAGGGCAGGTACTGGGTCTGGCCGTGCTCGGTGACGAGGGTGTTGAGCGAGCGGAACAGCAGCGACTTGAAGCCCCCGGCGTCGTCGGAGCCCTCGTGCATCATGGTGCCGCCGTTGGTGAGGTAGGTCGTGGCCCAGTCCGCCGCCGCGCGGGCGTCGGTCAGGTAGGAGGCGGTGCCGGTCGCGTCGTGGAGCGCGGCGGCGGCACTGATGTAGGTGCCGAAGTTGTAGCTGAAGTCCCATTTCACGAGGGTGCCCGAGCCCTCGATGTGGTCGTATACGTGCCCGGACTGCTGGAGGTTGGCCTTGATCCAGGCGAACAGGCTCTGCGCCCGCGTCAGGTAGGCGGCGTCGCCGGTCGCGGCGTACAGCTTGGTGGCGGTGATCACCGCCGGGGCGTTGGTGGCCACGTTCTTCTGGGTGTGCACGCTCCTGCGCCACCAGATGCCGCCGCCGAACGTGGTGTCCTGCTCGGCCCAGATCTGGTCGAACAGGGCACGCGACCGGTTCAGGTACGTCGCGTCACGCGTGATCTCGTACGCCCGCGCGCACGCCAGCGCCCACCAGCCCAGGTCGTCGTTGAAGTCGTTGGCGAAAGTGGGGTAGTAGGCGACGAAACCGGCGTACACGTCGTCGATCAGCTGCCGGTAGGCGGCGCCGCCGGTGCGCTGGTAGGCGTCCATCACCAGCTCCCACAGCTGGGCCTCCCACCAGAAGTCGGTGTACAGGCCGCCTTCCGGGCCGTGGGCGTGCTCGGCGTGGATCTGGTGGTCGCTGTTGGTGTAGAAGTACTTCTTCGCCGGATCCCAGAAGGCGGCGACGAAGGCCGACATCGCCGCGTCGGCGTCGGCGGGCACGGTGGCGTGCGCGGGAGCGGGGGCGAGGGCGAGGGCCGCGGTCAGCACGAGGCCGGCGGCCGCCGCGCGCGCCCTCATTGGTTGTTCTCCGTCAGCACCCGGTCACCCTGCTCCTGGGCCTTGGCCAGGGCCTGCTGGGCGGTGGTCTTGCCCTCCATGAGGAGCTGGAGGTTGGGGATGAGGGACTCCTCCTCCATCGGCGCGTAGCCCGCGCAGGCGGGGCGGATCTTGGCGTACTGCAGCGTGTCCAGGATCGGCTTCCAGAACGGGTCGCCGGAGAAGAAGGGATCCTGCGCCGCCTGCACGTTGCCGGGGATGTTCAGGCTCGTCCTGGCCCACAGCAGCGCGTTGTCCTTCTCGGCCGTCCACCACTTGACGAACTCCCAGGCCGCGTCCTTGTGCTTGGCCGCCTGCGGGATCACCAGGCCGAAGCCGCCCATGAGGCTGGCGCTGCCGCCCTGCGGCCCGGTCGGCGGCGGCACGATGCCGAAGTCGAGGTCCTTGCCGTACTTCTGGTACGTGGTGATGTTCCAGGGCCCCGTCAGGATCATGGAGACCTTGCCGGTCGCGAATGCGTCGGTGCCCTCGCCGAGCCCTTTCTCGAAGCCGCTCTGGTAGACGCCCGCCTTGATCAGGCGGCTCCACAGGTCGAGGACCTGCAGGCCCTGGGGGCCGTTGAAGGTCGTGCGCGAGCAGTCGTCGCTGACCATCTGGCCGCCGGCCTGGCGCAGGTACATGCTGAACAGGCCGGTGTCGTCCATCGACAGGCCGGCGCGCACGAGCTTGCCGCCCTCGCGCCTGGTCAGCTTGACCGCCGCCTGCTCCAGCTCGGCCCAGGTGCGCGGCGGCTCGACCCCGGCCTCCTTCAGGTGGGCCTTGTTGTAGAACAGGGCCCGCGCGTCGACCGTGAGCGGCAGCCCGTACAGCTTGCCGCCGTGGGTGAGCTCGCGCAGCGCCTCGCCGTAGAAGCGCTCCCGCTCGATGCCGTCCTTCTTCAGCAGGTCGTCGATCGGGGTGAGGACGCCCTTCGGCGCGTAGCTCGCCGTCCGCCAGCGGTCCCAGAACATGACGTCGGGGGCCTGCCCGGAGGTCGAGGCGGTGAGGAACTTGGTGAGCATGTCCTCCTGGACGACATAGTCGACCTGGATCTTGGGGTGCGTCTTGTTGAAGGCGGCGGTCATGGTCTTGAACTGCTGTTCGCCCTCGCCCGACCAGTCGCCCCAGAACTTCAGCCGCACCACCCCTCCCGCAGAGGAGGAGGGGGTGTCGGACGAGGCGCAACCGGTCGTGATCGTCGAGAGTACGGCGAGGGCGGTGGCGGCGAGCCGCTTGACCAGGGTCGAGTGCATCGGCGGCGCGCTCCTTTCTGGGAGGGGGGTGTCACTGGAGGCCGGAGCCGGTGAAGGCCAGGCCGCGAGTCAGGTAGCGCTGCCCGAAGGCGAACAGCAGCAGAGTGGGCAGCATGGCGACGATCGATCCGGCCATGAGCGGCCCGTAGTCGGTCTGCCGGTTGAAGGAGAAGGCGGCCAGGCTCATCTGGATCGTGCTCATGTCCGGGTCGTTGAGCACGATCAGCGGCCAGAGGAAGCCGTTCCAGCCCGCCACGAAGGTGAAGACCGCCAGGGTGGCCAGGGCGGGACGGCACAGCGGCAGATAGATCCGCCAGAAGATGCGGAACTCGGGGCAGCCGTCGACGCGGGCGGCCTCGCCCAGTTCCCTGGGCAGCGCGAGGAAGAACTGCCGCATCATGAACACCGCGAAGGCCCCGACGGCCCCCGGCAGGATGACCGCCCAGTACGTGTTGAGCAGGCCGAAGCCGCCCTGGCCGGCGAGATCGTTGCCCCCGGCCAGCGGGAAGTTCTTGACGATGAGGAACGACGGCACCAGGGTCACCACGGACGGCACCATCATCGACGCGAGCAGCAGCCGGAACAGCACCCGGCTGCCGCGGAACGGCAGCCGCGCGAACGCGTAGCCGGCCAGCGACCCGAGCAGCAGGTTGGTGACGACGCCGGCCACGGCGAGCAGCAGCGAGTTGGCGAAGTGCCGGGCGAAGGGGACGGTGGTGAACGCCGCCGCGTAGTGCTCGAAGGTGATCGTGCCGGGCAGCCACGTGATGGGCAGGGAGATGATCTCGTCGTCCGGCTTGAGCGACGTGCTCAGCGACCACAGGAACGGCAGCAGCATGAACAGCCCGACGACGGTGAGCACGGCGTAGAACAGGGTGATTCTGATCGTCCGGATCATGTCTCGTCGCTCCGGTTGAGCCGCATGTTGAGCACGGTGACCGCCACGATGACGAGGAAGAGCGTGAACGCCTGCGCCGAGGCGTAGCCCATGTGCAGCCGGTTGAAGCCGGTCTCGTAGATCTGGTAGACGGGCGTCAGGGTCGAGTTGCCCGGACCGCCCTTGGTCATCACGTACGCCTGGTCGAAGAGCTGGAACGCGCCGATCAGCGACAGCGTCGTGACGAACATCGTCGTGGTGCGCAGCTGCGGCCACGTGATGTGGGCGAACGCCGCCCAGCGGCCCGCCCCGTCCAGGGCGGCGGCCTCGTACAGGTGGCCGGGGATGTTCTGCAGCCCGGCGAGGTAGATCAGCATGTTGGAGCCGACCCCCTGCCACAGGGTGACCAGCACGATGGAGAGCATGGCGGTGCTGCTGTCGCCCACCCACGGCGGGCCGGGGATGCCCAGGAAGCCGAGGATCTCGTTGACCGGCCCGTAGTGGCTGTTGAGCATCCAGGTCCACACGGTCGCTGCGGCCACGGGGGAGGTGACCACGGGGATGTAGTAGACGGTGCGGAAGACGCCCATCGCCGGGAGCCTGCTGTTGAGCGCCACCGCGAGCAGCAGCGAGACCGCGATCATCGCGGGCACGAACATCGCGCAGTACAGCAGGATGTTCTTCAGCGTGAGGGCGAAGGTGGCGTCCTTCAGCAGCCTGGCGTAGTTCGCGAGGCCGGCCCACGTCGGCGGGGTCAGCACGTCGTACGAGGTGAAGCTGAGGCCGAGGGCGCCGATGACGGGCAGCACGGTGAAGACGAGGAACAGCACCATCGGCGGCGCGGCGAACAGCGCCCCGGCCCGCGCCTGGTGCCGGCTCAGCAGGGAGTCCCCGGGCCGGGCGCGGCCCGGGGATGCGCGGCCGGCCGCGGACCGGCCGGCGAGCGTCTGGGTCATGTCTGTGCCACCTCCATGGCGAACTGCGCGAACAGGCTGTTGGCCCAGCCGAACCAGGGGCGGGTGAAGACGCCGGGATCGTCGGGGTCGAAGCTCTCGTGGACGTATCCGGTGCCGGCCGTCGTCGCCGCGAGCACGGCCAGCAGCTCGTCCCGCTCCGAGGCGTCGGTGGACGTCAGGCCCTGCATGATCAGCGATAACGGCCAGACATGTCCGGACTTGGTGTGCGGGCTGCCCACGCCCCGCGCGTACCTGCCCTCGGCGTAGTGCGGGTTGCCGGGGCCGAGCACGAAGGCGCGCGTGTTGCGGTACGTCGGGTCGGACGCCGGCCGGTATCCCAGGTAGGGGATGGAGAGCAGGCTGGGGATGTTGGCGTCGTCCATCAGCAGGTGGTTGCCGAGGCCGTCGCTCTCGTAGGCGTAGATCTCGCCGTGGACGGGGTGGCGGACGACGGCGTGCCGCCGGATGCCTTCGTCGATCTCCTCACGCAGTCGTACGGCGTCCTCGGCCAGGCTGGAGTCCGCGTAGATCTCCCGCGCGAACTTCGCCAACTGGCCCAGCACGACGACGGCGAACATGTTGGCCGGGACGAGGAAGCCGTACGTGCACGCGTCGTCGCTCGGCCGGAACGCGGAGCGGACCATGCCCGTGTATCCGCAGGCCGGGCCGCTCCCCTCGTTGACCAGCGTGTCGGTGGGCAGCCCCGGATCCGGCCGGACGAAGCGGTACGGCGAGCGCTCGGGCCGCTGCTCGGCTCGCATCGTGCCGACGACGGCGACCAGCATGCGGTATACGGACTCGTCGAACACCGAGACGTCGCCGGTCGCCTTCCAGTAGAGGTGCAGCAGCCGGATCGGATGGCACAGGGAGTCCAGCTCCCACTTGCGCTCCCAGACCCACGGCCCCGCGCGCGGCACGTCGTCGTGGCCCTGGCCGTCGGGGCTCTCGTTGAACGCGTTGGCGTACGGGTCGATCGCGACGTACCTGGCCTGCCGGTGGATCACCCCGCGCACCATGCGGCGGACCTCGTCGTCGGCGGCCGCGTGCCGCACGTACGGCTCGACCTGGGCCGCGGAGTCGCGCAGCCACATCGCCGGGATGTCACCGGTGAGCACGAACGTCGTCCCGTCCGGCAGTGGCCTGACCGTGCTCTCCAGCGTGTTGAGCAGGCACTGCCGGAACATCGCGGCGGCCTCGGGGTGACGCCGCGCGAGCCGGGGCTCGACCTTGTCGGCGAGGTCATGTACGGCTTTCACACGGTTCCCTTCGACGTCGCTTGAGGGAAACGTAAGAATCAAGTTGTCATAAGTCAATATGTTTGAAACATCGAGATATAAGATGATATATATCTGGATGGGTTGACATACCAACTGAATGGGCGAGGGGAAGAGTGGCTGAGAGAGGCCCGCTGCTGTACGAGCGGATCGTCGACTACCTGCTGGACGAGGTCAGGCGAGGCGCCCTGGCCCCGGGCGACCGCGTGCCCTCGGAGATGGAGCTGGCCGAGCGGTTCGAGGTCAGCCGCATCACCTCCAAGAAGGCGCTCGAGCTCCTCCGGGAGGCCGGCGTCGTCCATCGGATCCGCGGCAAGGGCTCGTTCGTGGCCACGGACCTCCCCGACCTCGACCGGCTCACGCCCGCCGCGCGCCCCGCCGAGGGGGAGCGCGTCCCCGGGGCCATCGCGATGATCTATCCGGACGCGTCGGAGGCGTACGGGCTGGAGCTGCTGTGCGCGGTGGAGGAGCGCTGCGCCGAGCGGGGCATCCCCCTGGTGATCAAGCGCACCCGCGGCAGCCAGGAAGAGGAGGAGAAGGCGATCGAGTCGATGGTGGACTCGGGGCTGGCCGACGGCCTGATCGTGTTCCCCGTCCACGGCGAGTACTACAACGCCGGCCTGCTGCGGACCATCCTCGACGGCCACCCGCTGGTCCTCGTCGACCGCTACCTGGCCGGGATCCAGGTGTGCGCCGTGCACACGGACAACGTGGCCGCCGCCCGCGCGCTGACCGAGCGCCTGCTCGACCAGGGGCACCGGCACGTCGCCTTCGCCTCGCCCCCGCCGGAGAACACCTCCAGCATCGAGGAGCGGCTGGAGGGCTTCCGCGCCGCCTGCGCCGCCCGCGGCCTGCCGCTCGACCGGCAGCATCATCTGACCGAGCTGTCCAGCACCCTGCCCGGCGCCTTCACCCCGGAGAACGTGCGGGCCGACATCGAGCGGATCCGCGCCTTCCAGGCCCGCGAACCCCAGGTCACCGCGTTCGTGGTCTGCGAGTACAACCTGGCGCGGGTGCTGGACCGGGCGATCGACGGCCCGGTCATCGCGTGCTTCGACTCGCCGCTCGACCCCGTCGCCGGGCCTGCCTTCCTCCACGTACGGCAGGACCAGCGCGAGATGGGCAGGCGCGCGGTGGACCTGCTGCTCGCCCAGACGCGCGGCGAGCCCGTCCCCGCCCGCTCCATCGTGCCCTTCACCATCGTCGAACCCGTGTGATGAACGGAGAATCCTTGTCCGATGTGTTGAAGTCCGATGTGTCGAAGTCCGACGTGTGGAACCACCGCGCCGACCTGGCCCAGCGCAGCATCGACCACTACTTCGCCGCCCCCGGGGAGCAGCTGTTCAACAACTGGCATCCGCTGGAGCCCGGTGACAACGACGTCTTCAACTACTGGTGGCTCGCCCACGCCGTCGACGTCCGGATCGACGCGTATCTGCGGACCTCGGACCCGGCCCGTCTGGCGCAGGCCAGGCACATCCACGACGGGATCCTGCGGCGCAACGGGGGAGCGCTGTTCAACGACTACTTCGACGACATGCTCTGGCTCGCCCTGGCGACCCTGCGCCTGGCCGAGGCGACCGGGGAGAGTGAGCTGTACGGGGAGGCCGTCGAGCTCTGGGAGCACGTCCTCGACCAGGGCTGGAACGACCACGAGGGCGGCGGCATCGCCTGGCGCGTCTCCCAGCCGTACTACAAGAACACCCCCGCCAACGCCCCGTTCGTCATCCTCTCGGCGCGGCTGCACCGGCACACGGGCGAGCGGCGCTACCTGGAGCAGGCGCGGCTCGTCATGGACTGGCTGGAGCGCACGCTCGTACGGCCGGACGGGTTCGTGCACGACGGCCTCAACCGCCAGGAGGACCACGCGGTCGACGAGGACTGGCGCTTCACGTACAACCAGGGTCTGTACGTCGGCGCGTGCGTCGAGCTCGCCCGAGCCCTTGGCCTCGGCCTCGGCGAGGAGCCTGACCTCTACCTCTCCCGCGCTGCCAGAACCGCGCGGACGGCCATCGCCGAGCTGGGCGTGGACGGCGTGTTCGCCGCCGAGGGGGAGGGCGGCGACGAGGGACTGTTCAAGGGCATCTATTACCGCTACGCCCGCGAGCTCGTCGAGGCCGCCGAGGTGCCCGAGGTCAGGGCCTTCGTGCTGGGCAGCACCGAACACCTGTGGCGGTCGTGCGGCCGTGACGGCCTCGTCCTAGCGAGCGAGCAGTGGGACCGCCCGCCCCGGGCGAAGGTCCCCCTGTCGGCCCAGCTCAGCGCGGCCATGGCCACGGAGGTGTGCGCCGCCCTGACGTCGCCGCGCGTCCATCCGCCCGGGCAGCCTGACCGCATCGCCTAGCATTACCCCGGTTTCGCGTCCGAGTCGGCTCGCCACTGAGGGGAGTGCGCCATGCAGGTCGTGGTCATCGGGGCGGGTCTGGGCGGCCTGTGCCTGGCTCAGGGACTCAAGGCGACGGGGGTCGCCGTGACGGTCCACGAACGCGATCCCTCCGTCGGCCACCGGCCGCAGGGCTACCGCATTCACCTCGATTCCAGGGCCGCCCGCGCGCTGAACGAGTGCCTGCCGCCGCGTCTCTACGAGCTCTTCACCGCCACGTCCGGGCAGCCGAGCAGGCGGGTCACGATCGTCGACGAGCACCTGCGCGAGCTGCATGCCGTCCGCTTCGGCGACGGCGCGTCCGGCGAGGCCCCGGAGACGTTCAACGCCGCGGTGGACCGGATGACGCTGCGCACGATCCTGCTCGCCGGGCTCGACGAGGTTCGCTTCGGTGCCGAGTTCGTCCGCTACGAGCAGGACGGCGGGCGGGTACGCGCCTTCTTCGCCGACGGCTCGACCGCCGCGGGCGATCTGCTGGTCGGCGCCGACGGCATCGGCTCGCGCGTACGCGGCCAGCGCCTGCCCCAGGCCCGGGTCAAGGACCTCGGGGTTCGCTGCCTCTACGGCCGGACGACCCTCGACGACCGGGTGGCGGAGCTGCTGCCGCCCGCGCTGGCGGAGGGCTTCATGTCGGTCAGGTCGTCCCGTGCCGGACTGGCGCTCGGCCTGGTACGGCCCCGCGAGAACCCCGCCGAGGCGGCGGCGCGGCTCTGGCCCGGCCTGCGGCTGGACTGGGCCGGCGACTACGTGATGTGGGCGCTGGCCGTGCCCGCCGCGGCGCTCCCCGGCACCGACCGCGAGCTGGCCGCCGCCGACGGCGCCCACTTGCACGAGCTGGCCGCCGGACACGTCGCCGGCTGGCACCCCGACCTCGTCGAGCTGGTCGCCTCCGCCCGGGCCGACCAGACCTTCTACGTCCCGGTCAGGAGCTCGGTCCCGCTCAAACCGTGGGGGCCGGACAACGTCACCCTGCTCGGCGACGCCGTACACGCGATGAGCCCGGCCCAGGGATCGGGGGCCAACTGCGCGCTCCTGGACGCCGCCCTCCTGTGCCGCGCCGTCGGCGCGGGCGGGCCGCTGGTCGAGGCGGTGGGTGGCTACGAGCGCAAGATGACCGAGCTCGGCTTCGCCGCCGTCCGCGCCTCCGAGCGGGCGGCGGCCGGCGGCGGGCTCCTGGCAAAAGTCCTGGCCCGGCTCGCGAGCCTCCGGCCGAACCAGGAGTAGGCCGTCACGCCGGCTCGACGATCGGACCCTCCGCGTGGTCACCCGAGCCCGTGGTAGGCCAGGTTCACGGCCAGAGCGGCCACCGCCAGCGAGAAGAACACGGCCCACGGGCCGAAGTGATAGTCGCGGGCCCGCAGGTGGGCGGCGAACGCCCCGAGGAAGTACAGCACGAGGCCGGCGGCGGCGAGCGTGCCCAATGCCGGCACGGCGAACCCGGCCGGCAGCCCCAGCGCGCCCGCCCCCAGCAGCAGCCCCAACGGGAGCATCCAGGACCGGGGGACGCGCATGATGTCCGCCTGGCGCTTCGGATAGTCGTGGCCGATGAGGTTGGCGACGGCGGCCAAGCCGATGATCGCCGAGGCGAGGAGGGTGATGACGAGGTAGGCGGCGAACACGAAGGTCTCCTTCTCCATGAGGACGTCGGCAGGTCGATCGCCTCACGGACGGGGCAGCGCCCCAGAGAGTGACAACGTGCTCATGTGACTTAGGTCATGCCGCCACGCCCGCGAGCTTCTCCGGGTTGCTGACCACGTGCACCGTCTTGATCGCCCCGTCCAGCAGGTGCAACGTGATCGCCAGGACCGGCGTGCGTCCCGAGCGGACGACGATGCCCGGGCCGCCGTTGACCTGGAGCACCTGAGCGCGCGAGTCGCCGGGCATGCGCTTGGAGAGGATGACGATCGCGCGGGCCACGTACTCGTGTCCATGGATCGCCTTGCGGGGTGCGCCGGTGAGGCCGCCGCCGTCGCTCACCATCGTCACGTCCGGTGCCAGCACCTCCAGCAGGGCTTCCAGGTCGCCGCCGAGGCAGGCGGCCAGGAACCGCTCGGTGGCCTGCTGCCTGGTCGCCGGGTCGGCGTCGTAGCGGTGGCGCCGTTCCTCGACGGCCTTCCTGGCGCGGTGCGCGATCTGCCGCACCGCCGCGTGGTTGCGCCCGACGAAGTGCGCTATCTCGGCGTGGTTGTAGCCGAAGGCCTCGCTCAGCACGAACACAGCACGCTCCGTCGGCGACAGGACCTCCAGCACGAGCAGCATCGCGGTCGACACCGAGTCGGAGAGCACCACGTCCTCGGCGACATCCGGGAGGGTGAGCATCGGCTCGGGCAGCCACGGCCCGACGTAGGACTCGCGCCGTACGCGTGCGCTGCGCAGCCGGTCGATCGCCAGCCGGGTGGCCACCCGCACCAGATAGCCTTCGGCGTCCGCGACGGTGGCCACGTCGACGCGGCTCCAGCGCAGCCAGGCGTCCTGCACCACGTCCTCGGCCTCGGTGACGCTGCCCAGCACCCGGTACGCCACGGCGTGCAGCAGACCCCGGTGCTCCGTGAACTTCCGCTCGGCCTCAGGCATTCGCGTCATGAGAACGGCTTACCAGGGCCACAAGCGGTCCGCATCACTTGTCAAGGTTCGGTGTCAGGGCTACGATCACACCGACCTTTAGGAAACTTTCCTAAATAAGGAGTGGGGTCCGTGGTCCGTCCCCGTCGTCGCGGGATCCTGTCGTCGCTCGCCATCGCCCTGGCGATCCCCCTGATCACCGCCGTCCTGTCCCCGCCCGCCGCCGTGGCCCGGACGGCGCCGGCCGCCTTCGCGCATCCCGGCGTGCTCGTCAGCAAGGCCCAGCTCGACTTCGTCCGCACCAAGGTCAACGCCGGGGCCCAGCCGTGGAAGGGCGCCTACGACCAGATGATCGCGAGTCCGCTCGCGTCGTTGTCGCGGACCCCGAAGCCGCGGGCCGTCGTGGAGTGCGGCCCGTACTCCAACCCCAACAACGGCTGCACGGACGAGCGCCAGGACGCGCTGGCCGCCTACACCGACGCGCTGGCCTGGTACATCTCCGGGGACAGCCGGTACGCGCAGAAGGCGATCCAGATCATGGACGCCTGGTCGGCCGTGATCACCGACCACACCAACAGCAACGCGCCGCTCCAGACCGGTTGGGCGGGATCGTCCTGGCCCAGGGCGGCCGAGATCATCCGCTACACCTACACCGGGTGGTCCGCCACGGGCGTCAACCGCTTCACGACCATGCTCCGTGACGTCTACCTCCCCGAGATCATCAACGGCAGCGCCCGCACGAACGGCAACTGGGAGCTGACGATGATGGACGCGACGATCGGGATCGCGGTGTTCCTGCAGGACAAGGCCGCCTACGACAAGGCCGTGAGCACGTTCCGGGCCCGCGTGCCCGCCTACATCTACCTCACCACCGACGGCGCCTTCCCCAAGGGCCCGGCGGGCAGCGGCATCGACACCCGGGCCGAGGTCGTCGACTACTGGCAGGGCCAGGACGCCTTCGTCGACGGGCTCTCCCAGGAGACGTGCCGCGACTTCACCCACACCGGGTACGGCCTGGCGTCGATCGCGCACATCGCCGAGACGGCCCGGATCCAGGGTCAGGACCTCTACCCCGAGATCGCCGACCGGCTGCGGCACGCGCTCGGCCTGCACGCCAAGTACCAGCTCGGCACGGCCGTGCCGGCGTGGCTGTGCGGCGGAAGCCTCACCCTGGGCCTCGGGCCGGTCACCGAGGTCGGCTTCAACGCCCTGCACAACCGCATGGGCATCGCGATGAGCAACACGCAGGCCCTCACCGAGCAGCAGCGCCCGGCGGGCACCAACAACCTCTTCGTCGCCTGGGAGACGCTCACCCACGCCGGCAATCCGA
This sequence comes from Nonomuraea sp. NPDC051941, assembly GCF_044593615.1. Lineage (NCBI taxonomy): Bacteria > Bacillati > Actinomycetota > Actinomycetes > Streptosporangiales > Streptosporangiaceae > Nonomuraea > Nonomuraea sp. NPDC051941. The sequence goes on along the minus strand of NZ_JBIUCF010000017.1, from coordinate 138,852 downwards.
ACTAGGCCAGACATAAATCCGCTACACACGTCTTTCGCAGCGCCATGAAACTGTGGCAAGTTGAGTACCTGTGAGCGTACGGGGCATGACCGCATCCAGCGCGTCTGAGCCCCGCGCCCAGGAGCTCGCCACAGGAGGACTGCGATGACCCAGACGTTGCCGAAGCGGTGCGGGGTGGTGGGCGGCGGGCGCATGGGCGCCGGCATCGCCCACGCCCTGCTCCTCGCGGGCTGCCACGTCACGCTGGTGGAGCGCGACGGCGAGGCCGCGGCCGCCGCGCGGGACCGGGTGGCGCGGGCGGTCGAGGGCAGCGCGAAGCGCGGCCTGATCGAGGACACCGGCGCGCCGATGGCCCGCCTCACCACGGTGACGGACCCCGCCGGGCTGGCCGCGGCCGGGCTGGTGATCGAGGCGGTGCCCGAGGACGTCGACCTCAAGCTCGTCACGCTGCGCACCGCCGAGGACGCGGTCGGGCCGGAGACCGTGATCGCCTCCAACACCAGCAGCATCTCGCTCGACACGCTCGCCCAGGCGCTCGCCCGCCCCGAGCGCTTCCTCGGGCTGCACTTCTTCAACCCCGTCCCGGCCAGCAGGCTCGTCGAGGTGGTCATCGCGACCGCCACCGACCCTGCCCTGCGGGAGCGGGCCGTGGCGTGGGTCGAGGCCATCGGCAAGACGGCCGTGGTCGTCCGCGACTCGCCCGGCTTCGCCAGCAGCAGGCTCGGCGTCGCCCTCGGGCTGGAGGCGATCCGCATGGTCGAGTCCGGCGTCGCCTCGGCCGAGGACATCGACGCCGCGATGACGCTCGGCTACGGACATCCGACCGGGCCGCTGCGCCTGACCGACCTCGTCGGCCTGGACGTCCGGCTGGGCATCGCCCGCTACCTCGAACGCGAGCTGGGCCCCCGCTTCACCCCGCCCGACCTGCTCGTCCGGCTCGTCGAGCAGGGCCACCTGGGGCGCAAGACCGGTAAGGGCTTCTACGACTGGAGCGAGTCGTGAGCACGCTGGAGAGCTACCTCGAAGGGGCCTGGCGCGCCGGAGGAGGAGAAGGCGTCCCGGTCGCCGACGCCGTGACCGGTGAGATCGTCACCCGGGTCAGCGGCGAAGGGCTCGACCTCGCCGCCGCGGTGGCGTACGCCCGACGCACCGGCCTGGCCGCGCTCGGCGAGCTGACCTTCCCTCAGCGGGCCGCCGCGCTCAAGGCCGCGGCCCTGGCGCTGCAGGAGCGCAGGCAGGAGCTGTACGAGCTGTCCGCGCGGGCCGGGGCCACCCGGCGGGACGCGCAGGTGGACGTGGACGGCGGCATCGGCACGGCCCTCGTGTACGCGAGCCTGGCCCGCAAGGGCCTGCCCGACCACACGCTCATCGTCGAGGACGACCCGATCCCGCTGGGCAAGAACGGCACGTTCGCGGGCCGCCACGTCCTCACCACCCCGCGCGGCCTCTCCCTGCAGATCAACGCGTTCAACTTCCCGGTCTGGGGCATGCTGGAGAAGCTCGCGCCCGCGCTGCTCGCCGGGCTGCCCACGATCGTCAAGCCCGCCACCCCGACCGCCTACATCGCCGCGCACGCCGTGCGGATCGTCGCGGACGCGCTGCCGCCGGGGGCGATCCAGCTCGTGGCGGGGAGCGTGCCCGGGCTCTTCGACCTGCTCGGCGGGCAGGACCACATCGGCTTCACCGGCTCGGCGGCCACGGCCGCCCTGCTGCGGTCCGACCCGGCCGTCACCCGCCGCTCGGCCCGCTTCAACGCCGAGGCCGACTCGCTGAACTGCTCGGTGCTCGGCCCGGACGCGGTGCCGGGGGAGCCGGAGTTCGACCTGTTCGCCGACGCCCTGGTGACCGAGATGACGGTCAAGGCGGGGCAGAAGTGTACGGCGATCCGGCGCGCGTTCGTCCCCGCCCAGCTCATCGACGCGGTGGCGGAGGCGATCGCGGCCAGGCTGGCGAAGGTCGTCGTGGGCGCCCCCGGCGCCGAAGGCGTGACCATGGGTGCCCTGGTCGGGCAGGCCCAGCGCAGGGACGTCCGGGCCGCGGTCGCGCGGCTCGCGTCGGCCGGCACGGTGGTCTTCGGTGATGCGCAGACGGTTGAGGTGGTCGGCGCGGACGCCGAGCGCGGCGCGTTCCTGTCGCCGCTGCTCCTGCGCGTGGACGACACCGTCCATCCGGAGCCGCACGAGATCGAGGCCTTCGGGCCGGTGAGCACGCTCATGCCCTACAGCGGGGTCGCCGAGCTGAACGCGCTGATCGCCCGCGGCGAGGGATCGCTGGCCGGCTCGGTGGTGTCGTACGACGCGGACTTCGTCCGGAAGGTCGTGCTCGGCGCCGCCGCCCACCACGGCCGCCTGCTGGTGCTCGACCGCGACAGCGCGGGCGAGTCCACCGGGCACGGCACGCCCATGCCCCAGCTCGTCCACGGCGGCCCCGGCCGGGCGGGCGGCGGCGAGGAGGAGGGCGGCCTGCGCGCCGTCCACGCCCACCTCCGGCGCACCGCCCTCCAGGGCAGCCCGGCGACACTCGACTCAATCCTGAAGTAACGACAAACAAGCGTAGAGAGAGCAGCGATGAGCACCGACTCCCGTACCGGCGCCGCCCCCCTGCCCAGCGGCCCGCTCAGCCGCGTGGACTACAGCGAGCGCATCCCCAACAACGTCGACCTCGCGGGCGACCGCCGCCTGCAGCGGGCGCTGGAGGGCTGGCAGCCGAAGTTCCTGGACTGGTGGAAGCAGCTCGGCCCGGCCCTGCCGACCAAGGACGTCTACCTGCGCACGGCGGTGGCCGTCGGCCGCGACGGCTGGGCGCACTTCGACCACGTCCCCATGGAGGAGTACCGCTGGGGGATCTTCCTGGCCGAGCGCGACCCCGACCGCAAGGTCAACTTCGGCAAGCACAAGGGCGAGCCCGCCTGGCAGGAGGTGCCCGGCGAGCACCGGGCCGACCTGATGCGGCTCATCGTCGTGCAGGGCGACACCGAGCCCGCCAGCGTCGAGCAGCAGCGCGTCCTCGGCAACACCGCGCCCAGCATCTACGACCTGCGCAACCTCTTCCAGGTCAACGTGGAGGAGGGCCGCCACCTGTGGGCCATGGTCTACCTGCTGCACGCCTACTTCGGCAGGGAGGGCCGCGAGGAGGCCGAGCAGCTGCTCAAGCGCAACTCCGGCGACCTGGACTCGCCGCGCATCCTGGGCGCGTTCAACGAGGAGACCACCGACTGGCTGCAGTTCTTCATGTTCACGTACTTCACCGACCGCGACGGCAAGTACCAGCTCGGCACGCTCAAGGAGTCGGCGTTCGACCCGCTGGCGCGCACGTGTGAGTTCATGCTCAAGGAGGAGGCCCACCACATGTTCGTGGGCACCACGGGTGTGCAGCGGGTCCTGGAGCGCACGGCCGAGCTGATGAAGGAGCACGGCACGGCCGACGTCCTGCCGTACGGCGGCATCCCGCTGGACGTCATCCAGAAGTACCTGAACTTCCAGTTCTCGGTCTCGATGGACCTGTTCGGCTCCGAGCAGTCGACCAACGCCGGCAACTACTTCACCTCCGGGCTGAAGGGCCGCTGGATGGAGACCCGGCGCAAGGACGACCACGTGCTGCTGGAGGACGCCCGCGAGCTGCGCCACGTCGAGGACGGCCAGATCAAGGTCAGGACGGTGCCGATGCTCAGCGCGCTCAACCTCGACCTGCGCGACGAGTACGTGGCCGACTGCGCCAACGGCGTGCGCCGCTGGAACCAGGCCCTGGAGGACGCCGGCCTGGACGAGCGGCTGTACCTGCCGCACGAGGGCTTCAACCGCAAGGTCGGCGTCTACGCCGGCCACCACGTGACCCCGCACGGCGAGGTCCTCGACGAGCCCGCCTGGCAGGCCCGCGCCCACGGGTGGCTGCCCACCCCCGAGGACCGCGAGCAGGTCGCCGCCCTCATGGTCCCCGAGTACGAGTACGGCAAGTTCGCCGGCTGGATCGCCCCGCCGAAGACCGGCATCAACGACCAGCCGGTCGAGTTCGACTACGTGCACCTGGCCGACGAAGGGCTCCTCTAGTGCCGGGCGGCGGCCTCTTCGTCCATGAGGTCCCATTCGGCCTGCGCGCGCCGGTGCCAGCGGTTGTGCAGGTCGTGGAAGACGGCCGCCGCCCGGGGCCCCGGCCAGGCGTGGTCGAGCAGCTCGGCCGGCAGGTCGGGGTCGAGGAACGGGAACCGGCGCCACTCCTGGATGAGCAGCACCTGGTTGACGAACGCCTCCCGGCCGGAGACGACCGCGCGGCCCTCGAACTGCTCGATGAAGCTCACGTAGCGCTTCTCCACGTCGTCGAGGTCCCACGCGGCCGAGATCAGCTTGGCGGTGTCGCCGATGCCCGCCGACGGCCCGGTCCAGGCATAGGCCCGGTCGGTCAGGTCCAGCTCGCGGATGACCTCGCGTACCGCGGCCTCCTTGGAGGCGTCGGGGATCACCCAGAGCGCGGGGGAGGGGGAGCCGAGCCCGAGCCAGGTCAGCTTGGTACGCAGCCGGTGGCGGAGCTGGCGCTGGGTCTCGGGCACGCCCGCGGTGAGCACGAGCCAGCGGCCGTCCCACTGGTGGGGGGCGCGCATGAAGCCGTAGATGCGCTCGGTGCCCTCGCGCAGCAGCCGGTCGCCGGCCTCGGTCAGCCTCCAGCGCACCTTGCGGCCGTGCCGCTCGGACTCCAGCAGCTCCTCGGCCGCGGTGCGGGCCAGGGCCTGGCGCGCGGACTTCTCCTCCACGCCGAGCGCGCCGAGCGCGGCCACCAGCGTGCCCGTCCACACCTCGCCCCCGCGCGGCAGGACGAACTCGCCCAGGACCGTCAGCAGCGTCGACCGCGCGCTGGCGGACGCCTTCTCGCGCGGGCGCTCCGCGGACTCGGCCGGCACGCTTGCCCTCCCGTCGTTCGACACGCTCGTGACGCGCATTCTGCCAGGTCGGGCACCCTCGCGGATGCGCATCCAGGCAGAAGCACTACAAACACTTGACGCTACTCATGATAGACGTCGAATATTAGGACCAAGGTCCCACGCCCTCCCGGAGCACGCATTGACTGTCACCTTCGCGACCTCCCCAGACCGCTACCGCCACTGGACTCTCGCGGTGGACGGGGCGGTGGCCACCGTCACGCTGCGCGTGGACGAGCACGGCGGCCTCGTCCCCGGCTACGAGCTGAAGATGAACTCCTACGACCTCGGCGTCGACATCGAGCTGTACGACGTCGTCCAGCGCCTGCGCTTCGAGCACCCCGAGGTCGGGGCGGTCGTGCTCACCGGCGGCCTGGACCGGATGTTCTGCGCCGGAGCCAACATCCGGATGCTGGCGCAGTCCACGCACGCGTGGAAGGTCAACTTCTGCAAGTTCACCAACGAGACCCGCAACGGCATCGAGGACGCCACCGAGCACTCCGGCCAGACCTGGATCGCCGCGCTCAACGGCACCGCCGCCGGCGGCGGCTACGAGCTCGCGCTGGCCTGCGACCAGATCGTCCTGGTCGACGACGGCTCCTCGGCCGTCTCCCTGCCCGAGGTGCCGCTGCTCGGCGTGCTGCCGGGCACCGGCGGCCTGACCCGCGTGGTGGACAAGCGGCACGTGCGCAAGGACCGGGCCGACCTGTTCGCCACCAGATCCGAGGGCTTCCGGGGCCGCACGGCCATGGAGTGGGGCCTGGTGGACGCCGCCGTGCCGCGCCACTCGTTCGAGGAGGAGGTGACCAGGCGGACGGACGCGGCGGTGGCGGCCTCCGCCCGGCCCTCGGACGCCACGGGCGTGGCCCTGACGCCGCTCGACCGCAAGGACGACGGCGACGCCATCACGTACCCGTACGTGACCGCCCGGATCGACCGGGCCGGCCGCCGGGTCGAGATCACCGTGGACGGCCCGAGCGACACCCCGCCCGCGGAACCCGCGGACCAGGGCGCCGGCTACTGGCCGCTCGCCGTGACCCGCGCGCTGGACGACCTGATCCTGCACCTGCGCACCAACGAGCCCGAGCTCGGCATCTGGGTGCTGCGCGCGGCCGGCGACTCCGACCGGGTGCTGGCCTACGACGCCCAGCTCCGCGAGCGGGCCGGGCACTGGTTCGTCAACGAGGTGCGCCACTACTACAAACGCACGCTCAAACGCCTCGACGTCACCAGCCGCAGCCTCATCGCCGTCATCGAGCCGGGCACGGCCTTCGCGGGCCTGCTCGCCGAGCTGGCCCTGGCCGCCGACCGGCAGTACATGCTGGAGGGCGTCTACGAGGACCGCGACGAGGCCGCCGTCCCCGCCACCCTCATCCTCACCCCGTCCAACGACGGCCTCCTCCCGATGGGCAACGGCCTGTCCCGCCTGCGCTCCCGCTTCTGGGGCCACGACCGGGACCTGGAAGCCGCCCGCGCCCGGTTCGGCGAGCCGCTGGAGGCGGCCGCCGCGATGGAGCTCGGCCTGGTCACCCTCGCTCTGGACGACATCGACTTCGAGGACGAGCTGCGCATCGTGCTGGAGGAACGCGCCTCGCTCTCGCCCGACGCGCTGACCGGCATGGAGGCCAACCACCGCTTCGCCGGCCCGGAGACGCTGGAGACGAAGATCTTCGGCCGCCTCACCGCCTGGCAGAACTGGATCTTCGTCCGGCCCAACGCCTCCGGCCCCGACGGCGCGCTGCGCCGCTACGGCACCGGCCGCAAGGGCGACTACGACCTCAAGAGGGTCTGACATGACCATGTTCAACGCCGGGGACTGGCTCGTCCACCGCCATGTCCGCGAGGGGCGCGGGGACCGGGTGGCGGTCCGCGGCGGCGTCACGCTCACGTACGCGCAGCTGTCGGACCTCGTGGCGACCGCCACCGCCGCCCTGCGGGCACTCGGCCTGCGGCGCGACGACCGCGTGGTCTTCGTCACCAGCGACGGCGTCCCCATGTTCGCGGGGATCCTGGCGGCGTTCTGCGGCGGGTTCGTGGCCGTGCCGGTCTCGACCATGCTGGGCGCCAAGGAGCTCGGCGCGATCATCGCCGACTCCGGCGCCGCCGTCGTCGTCGCCGGAGCCGAGTACGCCCCCCAGGTCCAGGAGGCGCTCGCCGCGGCGCCCGAGGTGCGGCACGTGGTGTGGGAGGGGGACCCGCCGCCCGGGAGCACGTCCCTGACGTGGGAGGAGCTGCTCCGCGCGGGCGGGGGAGAGCGGCGCGAGCCCGCTCCCACGCTGGAGGACTCCTGGGCCCTGTGGCTCTACACCTCCGGCACCACCGGCGTCCCCAAGGGCGCCATGCACCGGCACGCCAACGTCAGGCACGTCTGCCAGACCTACGGCGACCAGGTGCTCGGCATCCGGCCCGACGACGTCTGCTTCTCCGTCGCCAAGCTGTTCTTCGCCTACGGCATCGGCAACTCGATGTTCTTCCCGCTCTCGGCCGGAGCCGCGACCGTGCTGGAGCCGCGCCGCCCCGCCCCCGCCGTGACCGCCGAACGGATGGCCGCCGACCGCCCGACCCTGTTCTTCGCCGTCCCCACCTTCTACGCCGCGCTGCTGGCCGCCGACCTGCCCGCCGGCACGTTCGCCTCCGTACGGCTGGGCGCCTCGGCCGGGGAGGCGCTGCCCGCGCCGCTCCAGGAGCGGTTCACCGGCCGCTTCGGCGTCGAGATCATCGACGGCATCGGCTCCACCGAGGCGCTGCACATCTTCCTGTCCAACCGGCCCGGCGACGTGCGCCCCGGCACCACCGGCCGTCCCGTGCCCGGGTACGACATCGAGCTGCGCGACCCCGACGGCCGGCTCGTCGCCGACGGCGAGCCGGGCGCGCTGCACGTACGCGGCGAGTCCATCGCCCTGGGCTACTGGCGGCGCACCGACGCCAGCCGCGCCGTGTTCGCGGGTCAGTGGCTCAACACCGGCGACACCTACACGCGCTCTGCCGAGGGCTACTACACCTGCCTGGGCCGCAGCAACGACCTGCTCAAGGCGGGCGGCATCTGGGTCTCGCCCGCCGAGGTCGAGAGCCGGCTGCTGGAGCACCCGGCGGTCCTGGAGGCGGCCGTGGTGGGCGTGGCCGACGAGCACGGGCTGGACAAACCGGTCGCCTGCGTCGTCGCCCAGGGGCAGGTCACCGCCGAGGAGCTCGTCCAGTGGTGCCGCGACGGCCTGGCCGCCTTCAAACGGCCCCGACGGGTGGTCTTCCTCGACCGGCTGCCCAAGACCGCGACCGGCAAGATCCAGCGCTTCCGGGTCCGCGAGCTCCTCGCCGAGGAGGCCCGCGCGTGAACGTCGATGTGCTGATCATCGGCGCCGGTCCCGTGGGCCTGTACGGCGCCTACTACGCCGGGGTCCGCGGCCTGAGCACGGCGGTGGTCGACTCGCTCGGCCAGGTCGGCGGCCAGGTGAGCGCCATGTACCCGGAGAAGCAGATCTACGACATCGCCGGGTTCCCGGCCGTCTCCGGCCGCCGCCTCATCGCCAATCTGGTCGAGCAGGCCGCCCCGTACGAACCGGCGTACGTGCTCGGTGAGGAGGCCCAGCGGCTCGAACGCGCCCCGAGCGGCCGGCTCGTGGTCAAGACCGGCGCGGGCACCGAGATCACCGCCGGGGCCGTCATCGTGACCGGCGGCATCGGCACCTTCACGCCCCGCCCGCTCCCGGCCGGGGAGGAGTTCCTCGGCCGGGGCCTGGCGTACTTCGTGCCCGAGTCCGCGGACTACGCGGGCCGGGACGTCGTCATCGTCGGCGGCGGCGACAGCGCCGTGGACTGGGCCCTCATGCTCCACCCCGTCGCGCGCAGCGTCACGCTGGTCCACCGCCGCGCCGCCTTCCGCGCCCACCACGGCTCCGTGGAACGGCTCACCGCGTCGCCGGTCGAGGTCGTCGTCAACGCCCAGGTCACCGCCGCCCTCGGCGGCGACCGGCTGGAACGCGTCGAGCTCAGCACCGGGCGGGCCCTCCCGTGCCAGCGGCTGGTCGCCGCCCTCGGCTTCACCGCCAACCTCGGCCCGCTGCGCGAGTGGGGCCTCGACCTGCACGACAACCGCCACCTGGTCGTCGACTCCGCGATGCGCACCAACGTGCCCGGCATCTTCGCCGCCGGCGACATCGCCGACCACGACGGCAAGGTACGGCTGATCGCGGTCGGCTTCGGCGAGGTGGCCACGGCCGTCAACAACGCCGCCGTGCACCTCGACCCCGCCGCCCAGCTCTTCCCGGGGCACTCCACCGACAACCCCGCCCCGGGTCCGTAACCAGGAGATTCACCATGCCGTACGTCATCGCCGAACCCTGCATCGACGTCATGGACAAGTCGTGCGTCGAGGAGTGCCCGGTCGACTGCATCTACGAGGGGGACCGCAAGCTCTACATCAACCCCAAGGAGTGCATCGACTGCGGCGCCTGCGAACCCGTCTGCCCCGTCGAGGCGATCAGCCAGGACCGGCGGGTGGCCGACGAGCACGCGGAGTTCGTCGAGGACAACCGCCGCTTCTTCATCGAGGTGCTGGACGGGCGCGACGCGCCGCTCGGCGCGCCCGGCGGTTCGGGCAGAACCGGCCGGATCGGGGTGGACACCCCCATGGTCGCGGGCAGGTAAGGAGCATGATCGACGGCATCCCCCTCATCGACGCGCACGTCCACGTGCCGCTGCTCGGCACCCTCAAGCCCGCCTGGCTGCGCTGGGCCCGCGACTTCGGCGAGCACGGCGTGCTGGAGGACGTCTGGGACTCCGCGGGCAGGCCGCGCCCCGACCGCCTGGACGAGCTCTTCGCCGCCCAGGGCGTGGACGTCGCGCTGCTGTTCTGCGAGTACAGCCCCAAGGCCACCGGCACGCAGGCGTTCGAGGACCTGCTGCCGATCGTCGAGCACAACCCGGTGCGCTTCCGGCCGGTCGCCAACGTCAACCCGCACCTGCACTTCCCGCTCGCCGACGAGCTGCGCCGCCAGCTCGCCCTCGGCGCCGCCGCGCTCAAGCTGCACCCCGTGCACGGCGGGTTCCGCTGCGACGACGCCGCCCTCTACCCCGCCTACCACGTGCTGGAGGAGCGCGGCGTCCCGCTCGTCGTCCACTGCGGCACCAGCTCCTTCCCGGGCGCGGCCAACGAGAACGCCGACCCGGGCTTCCTCATCCCGGTCATCCGCGACTTCCCCGGCCTCAACGTGGTGCTCGCGCACGGCGGACGCGGCTGGTGGTACGACGCCGCCGCCTTCCTCGCCCTGTCCCACGACACCGTGTGGCTGGAGCTGTCCGGCCTGCCGCCCAAGCGGCTGCCCGAGTACTACGCCAAGTACGACCTCACGCGGCTCGGCCGCAAATGGATCTTCGGCACCGACTGGCCCGGCGTCCCCGGCACCGCCGCCAACGCCCGGGCCGTCGCGGGCCTCCTGCCCGACGAGGTGGCCAGGGCCGTGCTCGCCGGGAACGCGACGAAGGTGTACGCCGGCCTGCACACGGGGGAGTGACCATGCCTGTCTACGCCCTCGGCGACCAGGTGCCGCGGATCCACCCGGACGCCTACGTCCACCCCGACGCCGTCGTCATCGGCAGCGTCGTCATCGGCGCCGAGTCGTCGGTCTGGCCGTCCGCCGTGCTGCGCGCCGACTTCGGCCGCATCGAGATCGGCGAGCGCACCTCCATCCAGGACGGCACCATCCTGCACACCACCGAGCAGTGGCGCACCGTGATCGGCAGCGACTGCGTCGTCGGGCACAACGCCCACCTCGAAGGCTGCACGGTCGAGGACCGCTGCCTCATCGGCTCCGGCTCGGTGGTGCTCAACCGCGCCGTGGTGCGTACGGGGTCGGTGGTGGGCGCCCAGGCCCTCGTATCCGAAGGGCTGGAGGTGCCGCCCGGCCACATGGCGCTCGGCGTGCCCGCTCGCCCCAGGCCGATGGAAGGGGCCGCGCAGAGCGAGTGGATCGGCTTCGGCGTGGACGAGTATCGTGCCAACGCCAAGCGCTACCGCCACGAGCTGCGCCGGCTCGACCCCTGACCTTCTCCCACGTCAGCGGCGCCGCTCCAGGAACGCGGTCATGCGCTCGTGCTTCTCCTCCGTCTCGAACAGCACGGCCTGCGCCACGTCGTCGAAGCGCGGGTGCGCGCCGGGCGGGGCCGCCAGCGCGAGCTTGGTCAGGCGCAGCGCCAGCGGCGCGTTCTTCGCGATCCGGGCGGCCAGCCGGTCCGCCGCGGCCGGCAGCTCGTCCTGCGGCACCAGCTCGTTGACCAGCCGGACGGCCAGCGCCTCCTCGGCCGAGAGCACCCTCCCGGCGAGCAGGATCTCCTTGGCGAGCGGCTCGCCGACCAGCTCGCGCAGCCGCCAGCAGGCCCCGGCGGCGGCCATGATGCCGAGCCCCGCCTCCGGGTTGCCGAAGCGGGCCCGCGGGGTGGCGAGGCGGAAGTCGCAGGCGTAGGCCAGCTCCGCGCCGCCGCCCAGGGCGGGGCCGTCGACGGCGGCGATCGTGGGCATCGGCAGCCGGGCGATCCGGTCGAACAGGCCGCTGTTGATGCCAGCCAGCGCGTCCTCGCGGCGGCGCTCGCGCAGCTCGCGGATGTCCGCGCCGGCGGCGAAGATCCCGTCGGAGCCGGTGAGCACGAGGATGCGCGGCCGCCGCTCCAGCTCGGCGCAGACCGCGTGCAGGTCCGTCACCATCGCCGCGTCGATCGCGTTGCGCACCTGCGGCCGGTCCAGCCGGACCAGCATCCGGTCGGTCCCGTCCTCGATCTTCACGGTGTCGTTCAGCGGCAGCACCGCGACCTCTTTCCTCGTCGTCATGTCTCAGCGGTGGATCACGGGCAGGATCAGGCGGCTCGGGTGCCCGGGACCGTGGAGCACGCTGTTGGTCGCGACGACGACCTGGCCGGCGGTGTCCTCGGCGATGGTCCCGCCGGTGTTGGTGTTGCGGTCGTAGCGGGGGAAGTCGCTGGAGGAGACCTCGAGGCGGATCCGGTGCCCGGGCAGGAACACGTTGGAGGTCACCGACAGGTCCAGCGTGACCTCGTACACCTGGCCGGAGGTGAGCGGCTCCGGCTCGGCCAGGGAGTCGCGGTAGCGGGCGCGCAGGATGCCGTCGGTGAGGTAGATCGCCCGTCCGTCGGGGAAGACGTCGACGAGCTTGCCCGTGAAGTCGGTGTCGCGGGCCGACGAGGTGACGTGGAGGACGAGCGAGACGTGGCCGGTGACCTCGACCGGCTCCTCCAGCGCGGGGGTGGTGAAGCAGAGCACGTCGTCGCGGGCCTCGACCGGGCGCTGGTCGACCGGGCCGGCCCCGTTGACGGCGGCGGGCATCATGATCCGGCCGCCGCGGGTGGGCACCGGGTCGGCCGGGTCGTAGGTGTAGGTGTCGGTCGCCTCCGCCGTGGGCGGCCGAGGGCTGAGGACGCCGTCGCCGCCGGCGGTGTTGGCCCGGCCGGCGCCGTCGAGGAAGTAGTCGGTGTACGCGGTATCGGGCAGCGGCCAGTCCTGCTCGTCGCGCCACTGGTCGATGCCCATGACGAAGATCCGTACGGGCGCGGTGCCGTCCAGGGCGTCGGTGCGGCCGCGCAGCCAGCGGTCGAAGAAGCGGATGTGCGCCCCGGTCAGGTCGGCCGCCATGCCGCCGGCGCTCATCCCGAACCGCCGGTCGTGGTAGGCCCCGTCCTGGTACAGATGGTCCCAGGGGCCGATGATCAGCCGCTGCCCGTCGCGGGCCTCGGCGCTGCCGCCCTCGGCGCGCATGCGGGTGTAGGTACGGACGGTGCTGTCGACGAACAGGTCGAACCAGCCGCCCACGTTGAGCGCGGGCACGGTCACCTGGTCGAACCGCTCGGCGACGGCGAGGTCCTGCCAGAACCGGTCCCGGGCCGGGTGCCGCAGCCACTCGGCCCACCAGGGCGACCGCTTGTTGAGCAGCGGCTGGTCGCCGATCGGCAGGGTGGCCAGATGCGGCTGCGGATCGGCCGCCATGCCGGCCGCCTCCATGAGAGCGCCGAAGTCGCCCGCGGTCTGCGCCGCCGTCAGCGTCATCATCGTGGTCCACGTCCAGGTCGTGTGCCACGAGAGCGCCCCTCCCGCGGAGTACCAGGGCGCGTGGTAGAAGTCGGTGCTGGTCACCGTCGGGGCGATCGCCTTGAGCCCGGCGGGGGCCTGCGAGGCACCGGCCCACTGCACGAAGCCGAGGTAGGAGGCGCCGTAGCTACCGATGTTGCCGTCGCACCACGGCTGCTCCAGGAGCCAGGCGACGGTGTCGGCGCCGTCGTGCGGGTCGTCCGCGTGGGGGGTGAACTCGCCGTTGGAGCGGAACCTGCCGCGCGTGTCCTGCCAGACGACCGCGTACCCGGCTTCGAGCAGGGCCTGCAGGTTGGGGGTGATGGGAGATCCGCCGAGGCCCGGCAGGGCGTCCTTGCCGTAGGGGACGCGCACCAGCAGCGTGGGCGCGGGTGGTCCTTCGGGGATCCAGAGGTCGGTGGCGAGGGTCACCCCGTCGCGCATCGGCACCATGACGTCCTTCTCGACCGAGAAACGCATCCTAATCTCCTACGCCAGCACGCATCGCCGTCAGGATTTTGTAGCATTTTGCGTCCGCCTCTTTCTAGCGCACATCCTGACCGATCGGAAGGCCCGGCGCGAACGCCCGTGCGTCAGGGGCGCTCGTCGGATCGGGGCCAGCGGGCCTTCAGCTCGAGTTCGGCCTTGGCCATGGCGGCCTGCAGCTGGTCGGGGCTGCCGGCCTCGAGGACGGTGCAGCGGAGGGGGTCGCGGCATTCGAAGGCGGTGTAGGCCTGCCGCCAGGCCCCCCAGGTGATGACCCAGCCCGGCCACCGCGCCTGCAGGGCGTTCAGGTCGCGATCGATGGCGGCCGAGGAGCCGGAGGCGCCGGCGTCCTGCCGCGGGGGCGGTTGGGCGGGTCCACCGCGCGAGCGGCGATGGCGGGGTCGCTGCGATCTCTCCGTGAGGTCTTCCCGGGTGGGCTCTTCCCGGTCGGGCGGCATGGGTGCTGGCATCAAGATCTCCATCGAGGGGGTAGATCGTGGTGCGTGCGGACGCTTATCCTTCCCACTCGGCATTCCCCGATGCAAGTACGTCTGCACATGCATTCCAAGAAAATTGCATATGCACGTGCACCGGCTGCGCATTGAAAGGGGGAAAGGGATAGAGAGTCCCATTTACAAGGGCATGTCGTCTTCTGTGTTGTATGGGGTGAAGTGCGCCGCGCGAATATCGATGCATGGTCAGAAAGAGCATGAAACAGTAGGTAACGTAAGGAGCAATGTGTGCCTCGCCCGGCAAAAGGATCAATGATGATCGTTGCAGAGCCTGACGGAGACGGCGTCCCCACCGGCGTCGTACGTGGTGCCCGGAGCGGGCCGACCGCGTTGCGGATCATGGTGGGTACCCAGCTGCGCCGGCTGCGCGAGGCCAAGGGCATCACCGGCGAGAAAGCCGCGGACACCATCCGCGCCAGCCACTCCAAGATCAGCCGGATGGAGCTGGGCCGCAGCCCCTTCAAGCAGCGTGACGTGGCCGATCTGCTCACCTTGTACGGCATCACCGCCCCCGACGAGCGGGAGAAGGTGCTGGAGCTGGCCCGCCAGGCCAGCGCCCCGGGGTGGTGGCACCAGTACAGCGACGTGCTCCCCGGCTGGCTCGAGCCCTACCTCGGGCTGGAGCAGGCGGCACGCACGATCCGCAACTACGAGGCGCAGTTCGTGCACGGCCTGCTGCAGTGCGAGCCGTACGCGCGGGCCGTCATCGGCATCCGGCACGGCGACGCGGACCCCGACGACCTCGATCGCCGGGTGGCGATGCGGATGCGCCGCCAGGACCTGCTCACCGACAGCGACGCGCCCATCCTGTGGGCGATCATGGACGAGGCGGTGCTGACCCGGCCGATCGGCGGCCGCGACGTCCAGCGGGCCCAGCTCGAGCACCTGCTCGCGGCCTGTGACCTGCCGAACGTCACCCTGCAGATCGTGCCCTTCCACATCGGCGGGCACGCGGCGGTGGGCGGCCCGTTCACGCTCTTACGCTTCGACGCCCCCGACCTGCCCGACGTGGTCTATCTGGAGCATCTCACCAGCGCGATGTACCTGGACAAGCCCACCGACATCGACGACTACAGCAAGGTGATGAACACCTTGACCATCCAGGCCGCTCCGAAGGAGGCGACTCCGTCGCTGCTCAAGGGCATGCTCGAAGAGCTCTGAGCGGCTAGCGTGCCACGTCCCGGGCGGCCGTGTGCCAGCTCGTCGCCCTGCGCGCCAGAGCGCCGAAGCCGAGGAAGACGGCCAGCCCGAGCAGGGACGCCAGCGCGACCGCCGCGAACAGCTGCTCGGACTGCAGCCGGGACCGGTACAGGTCGATGAGCGTGCCGATGCCCGGCTCGCCCTGCCGGAAGAAGAAGTCCCCGACCACCGCGCCGATGACCGACAGACCGGCGGAGACGCGCAGGCCGGTGAGGATGTGGGGCAGCGCCGCCGGCAGCTGGAGCTTCCACAGCCGGGCCGCCCACCCGGCCCGCGCCAGCGTGAACAGGTCGTGGTGGGTCTCCTCCACCGACCGCAGCCCGAACAGCGTGTTGGTCACGATCGGGAACAGCGCGATCAGCGCGCAGACCAGGACGCGGGTGAAGAACCCGAACCCGAACCAGAACCCGAACAGCGGCACCAGCGCCAGGATCGGGATCGTCTGCAGGATCACGAGGTACGGATGCAGCGACCGCTCCAGCCAGCTCGCCTGCGCCATGGCGATCGCGCACACGACGCCGATCACGGCCGCGATCGTCAGGCCCAGCAGCGCGACCTGGCCGGACAGCAGCAGGCCGGCGAACAGCTCGGCGCGGTTGACGGGGTCGAAAAGCCCCACCCGCACCACGGCGTCCGGCGGGGGCAGCAGGAACCGCCGGTCCGGGGTCAGCAGCACGTACGTGACCGCGTACCACAGGGCGATCACCAGGGCGAAGACGATCAGCGGCGGAACCCACCGCAGCCACCTCATGCGGCCGCCCCCCGCAGCCAGGCCGACACCTGGCCCGCGATCCGCGCGAAGTCGGGGCTGAAGCGCAGCTCGGGCGGGCGCGGGTAGGGGAACGGCACGTCGCAGGCGCCGACGATCCGCCCCGGCCGTTCCGACAGCACGATGATCCTCGTGGCCAGGAAGACGGCCTCGCCGACGGAGTGGGTGACGAACACCGCGGCGAAGCGGCGTAAGCCGAACAGCCGCAGCAGCTCCGACTGCAGCCGCTCGCGCGTGATCTCGTCCAGCGTGCCGAACGGCTCGTCGAGCAGGAGCAGGTCGGGCTCGACGGTGAGCGCGCGGGCCAGCGACACCCTCATCCGCATCCCGCCCGACAGGGTCCGGGGACGGTGGTGCGCGAAGCCGGCCAGCCCCACCAGGTCGATCGCCTCGTCCGCGCGCCGCCGCCGCTCCGCCCTGGACAGCCCGCGCAGCTCGCCGAGCAGCTCCACGTTGGCGCGGACGGTGCGCCACGGCAGCAGGGCATGGTCCTGGAAGACGTAGCCCACGGACGTGGTGTCCCGGCGCACCGAGCCCTCGGTGGCGTCGGTCAGCCCCGCGGCCAGGCGCAGGAGAGTGCTCTTGCCGCACCCGGAAGGGCCGACCACCGCGACGAACTGGCCGGGGGCGACGGTCAGATCGACCTGGTCCAGCGCCTGCGTGCCGTCGTCGTAGCGCTTGCCCGCGCCGGAGAAGGACAGCGCGGAGGGGGCGGCCTCACCGAGCACCGGGCCACTAGACCACATCGGACAGGACACGGGCAACACGCCGATCGGTCAGCCGGCGCCGTAGCCGATCTTCGGGTCGACGAAGTCGTTGGTGACCACGTCGGAGGGCTGCAGACCGTCCTTCACCGGCTTGTTCTGCTTGGCGAAGATCGGCCTGGTGATGTCGATCAGCCGCTGCACGCGGGCGGTGTCGAAGTTGCCGACGGTGTCGTCGGGGCCGTTGCCGGCCAGCTTGAGGGCCTTCATCTGCTGGACCGAGAACTCCGAGCTCGGCTTGGTGTACTGGGTGGCGACCTTGTACGCCTGGTTGAGCCGCAGGGTGAGATCGATCGTGGGGCCGGGCTCGGCCAGCACGTCGACCTGCGCCTGCTGGAAGATGGGAATGAGCTTGCGCAGGCACGGCGCGAGCTTCTGTTTGTCGGCCGGGCGGATCACCAGCGGCGGGCCGTAGTTGGGGTAGCCGGCGTCGTACACCAGCTGATACTTCACCGGCTTGCGCCACTGCGGCACGTCTTTTTCGTAGATGTACGGCTCGGCGTTGGCATAGCCGGCCACCGCCGCCTTGCCCCCGGCGGCCACGAAATGGGACGGGGACCCGTCGTAGGATCCGTCCACCTGGCTGCGCTTCAGCAGCCCCGCCCCCACCAGATACTCCATGTAGGTGTTGCCGCCGAAGTAGAGCACCTTCGTGTCCGTCCGGCCGATGTCCTTGATGGTGTTGAAGGTGGGGTACGTGGCCGGGTCCCACAGGATGATCTGCGGGTGGATCTCCAGCAACGCCATGACCGCGAGGGTCGGCTGGGTGGCCGACATCTGGATGCCCTCGTCCATGCCGCCCAGCACGCCGAGGGTGATGCCGGGGTCGGTGTACATCTGCGCCGACGACTGGGTGAAGCCGATCGCCGGCCCGCCCGCCCGAAGCTCCAGCGTGACCCCGGTGTCCTTGCCCCGGACGACCAGCGGCGCGCTCACCCGCTTTCTGCCGGCGTCAATGGCCGGATTGGCGCCCAGGAGGTGGTACATCCCGCCCTCGACGGTGATGTGCGGCGTCCATTGGGTCTGCACCACGATGGTGGCCGGGCAGACGCCGCGCAGGTCGGTGGGGTCGTTGGCATTCCCCGACGCCGCCGGTTTGGGCTGGGGCGCCTGTTGCGTGCCGGTGCACGCCGCGAGCAGGAGGAACAGCCCGAGAATCGCTGTGGTCCTCGCCGTGTTACGTCCCGCATGCCGTGGCCGGCGCACGCGCATGGTGCCATCCTTCCGATGTGCGGCGATTGAATATTCGCGGCAGAAACCATGTCAAGCGCTGATCCGATATTGCTGGTCCTGCGCGCGCGGAAGACAATTCCCGGAACTTACCATGCTTTGTCGAGCGCCCGGCATTTCGGGTGAGCGCCTTTGGATGAAAGGCCCTTCGTGGGTGTTTTGTCCAGTCGTGTGAGATTCAGATTCGGGAGAAGTGCACTAACCGCCTCTTCGTTGCAAATGGGTATGATCACCTCGCGGGTGGGACCTTATGCTCAAGCCTGGAGACCTCTGAATGACAGCAGACAACTCGACCACGGACCGGTGGCCGCCGGAGATCGACACGACCGTGGCACACTCGGCGCGGGTCTGGAACTACTGGCTGGGCGGCAAGGACCACTACGCGGTGGACCGGGAAGTCGGCGACCGGTTGAGCCGGATAAATCCGGACATCGCCTTCACGGCCCGTGCCGACCGCGCCTTCCTCCACCGCTCCGTGCGCCATCTGGTGGCCGAGGCGGGGGTACGGCAGTTCCTGGACATCGGCACCGGGCTGCCCACGGCCGGCAACACGCACGAGATCGCCCAGAGCCTGGCTCCGGAGACGCGCGTGGTCTACGTCGACAACGACCCCGTCGTCCTCGCCCACGCCAAGGCCCTGCTCGTGGGCACGCCGGAAGGCAGGACCAACTACATCCAGGCCGACCTCCACGACCCGGACACCATCCTGAGAGCGGCCGCCGAGACGCTCGACTTCACCCAGCCGATCGCGATCATGCTGCTGGGGATCGTGCACTTCATCAACGACGACGACGAGGCGTACGCGATCATCAACCGCCTGCTGGACGCCGTCCCCTCCGGCAGCCACCTGGCGCTCGTCCACATCACCGCGTTCTTCAACCCGGAGGCGAAGCGCGAGGAAGTGCGCCACTGGAACGAGCACGGCACGCCCAAGCTGACCATCCGCTCGCCCGAGCAGATCGGGCGCTTCTTCGACGGTCTGGAGATCCTGCCCCCCGGCATCGTCTCCACCACGCGCTGGCGGCCCGACATCGACGACGTCCCGGAAGTGGATGGATTCTGCGGGGTCGGCAGGAAATAGGGGGTCGGTGCCGCTCGCCCACACGTCATCCTTGCCGAACGCGGTCAAGTGGTGCAGGGAACCCTTCCACGGCGCAGGCGGCCAGCAAACTCAGGCGGGCCGTCGCCGCCGCGAGACCTCGCATGATCTTCATCGTGCGCACTATGCCGTTGAAACTTTCACGAACAGGAATCTGCGCCCCGGGCCCCGCGGCCACCCCAAAACCGCCGGTGAAGGGAGAGACCGGCCCCCTTATCAGCCGGGCGTTCGGCCAGGTTAGCGCGCGCCCGATTCCGGCCCGACGAATCCTCTAGTGGACGGCTCGACGGCCTCCAGCGCAGGGTGATGCCGACGCCACGTCAGACAGAAGGGGGCGGGAATTGTTACCCGACATCCTGCGACGCCGCACGACCAGGCTCCTGACCGTCGTTCTCACGCTGCTGGCCGCGGTCGCCGTGCCGGTCGTGCCGGCCCACTCGGCCACCGCCCAGGTCCCGATCTTCCTGGAAGTACGCGGGGACAACAGCCGGAAGCTGGCCGGCATCTACGGCTGGATCGAGTTCAACGACAGCACGACGTACACCTACCAGTTCTACCTGTGCCGCGAGTCGAGCTACAGCGCCGCCGGCGGGTACGTCCTGATCAACGACCGCGCCACCCTCCGCGCCTCGTACAGCTTGAACTGGGGGGACACGACCATACCCGAGTGCCTGTATCCGGCCCAGCTGTACGGCACGACGGATTCCGTCGGCGGCACCGTCAGGAACGTCACGGTCGAGGTGGAGGGCGTCAACTTCAACGGCCAGAACCAGGCCACCTGGAAGAGGAAGTCGTTCACCTACGACAACCCCTTCAACTGACGATCCTCTCGCCCACCGATCCGCGCACCACGATGTGCGTGCCCAGGATGACGTGCTGCGGCTGGCCGGGGTCCAAGGCCAGCCGTACGGCGGTGCGGCCCAGCTCCTCGGTGGGAATGTGCACCGTGGTGAGCCCGGGGACGAGGTCGGCGGCGAGCGGGATGTCGTCGTAGCCGGCGACCGACACGTCCTCGGGCACGCGCAGGCCCGCCTCGCGCAGCGCGGCCAGCACGCCGGCGGCGACCATATCGGTGCCCGCGAAGATCGCGGTGAACTCCGTCCCCGCCGCCAGCAGCCGCCTGGTCCCCTCGTAACCGGCGCCGCGGGAGAAGTCGCCGGGCAGCACGAGGTCCGGATCGCACTGGACTCCGTAGTCCTCGTGCGCGCGGCGGAAGCCGGCCACGCGGTCGATCTTGGTGGTGCTCTGGTCGTCGGCGGTGGCGGCGCCGAGGTAGACGATCCGGCGGTGGCCGCGCGAGAGCAGGTGGCCGGTCATGGCGTATGCGCCGGCCTCGTTGTCGTACTCGACGACGGTGGTCGGCACGTCGTCGCCGAGCGGCGGGCGCCCGCACAGCACGAGCCGGGAGCCCGCCTTGTCCAGAGCGTGCGCGAAATGCGACATCCGAGCGCGGTAGGCGTCGTCGGCCGAGCCGCCGCCGACCAGGATCACCGCGTCGGCGCGCTGCTCGCGCATGGCCTCGACGACCGCGAGCTCGCGCGCCGGGTCGCCGTGCGTGGCGCACACCAGGCACAGCCGGCCCTCCTCCGTGGCCTGCTGTTCGACGCCCTTGGCGACGTAGGCGAAGGAGGGCCCGGTGACGTCGTCGAGCACGAAGGCGACCATCTTGGTGCCGGCTCCGGACAGGGCGCGGGCGTGCACGTTGAGGACGTAGTCCAGCTCGCGCATGGCCCGCAGCACGCGGGCGCGGGTGGCCTGCGCGACCGGATAGTCCCCTTTGAGCACCCGGGAGACCGTGGACGCGGAGACCCCGGCGCGGGCGGCGACGTCCCGGATGGTGGCCCGCTCCAGATCATCCACGGGAGCGGCCCTCCGCGCCGCCGCCTCCCGCGCGTCGGCGGCCTCCTGTGCGGGCTTCGGCTGTGCGGCCTTCCGCACGTCGGGCTTTGGCGGTGCTGCCTCCCGCGCGGCGGAGTCCGGCTTCGGTGGTGTCAGCTTTCGTGGCAAGGCGCACCTTTCGTCAGGCGGAGCAGCGCCGCGGAGTACGGCTCGGGCAGCACGACGCCGATCGTGCCCGCCTGCCAGCCGGCCTCGGTCGCCGACGGGAAGAGCGGGGTCACCTCACAACCGGAGGGCCAGGGCAGCTCGATCGTCGCGGACGGCGCGCCCCTGCGCCACACGGCGAGGTAGGCGGTGTCCCCGCAGTCCACGGCCAGGGCGAGGCGGTCGTCCTGCCAGCCGGGCAGCCCGAGCGGCCAGCGCGGCAGGCCGTGCGCCAGCTCGCCGCGGTAGGACTTGTAGACGCCGATCGCCTCGGCGACCTCGGCCAGCTGGTCCGGGGCCAGCAGGTCGAGCCGGCCGCTGAGGTGGATGCGGCCGAGCATCGCGGTGACCATGGACCAGGCGACCCGCTCGGCGGGGTAGGCCCACATCGCGCCCTGTTCCGGCGGCACCGCGGCGGGCGCGGCGGCGGCGATGGCGGGCAGCAGCAGCTCGTCCTGCTGGTCGGTGAGCGAGGCGATGGAGTGCCTGGCCAGGGTGGCGCCGTCCAGCCGCATGCCGCCGGCCGCGCAGGACTCGACCACCAGGCCGGGGTGGCGCTCCAGCAGGCGTTCGACCCAGGCCAGGTAGGCGCGGTTGTGTTCGAGCAGCCGATCGGCCGGGCCGATGTCGATGTTGTAGTCGAACTTGAAGTAGCCGATGCCGTGCTCCCGGACCAGCCGGTCGATCACGGCGTCGAGGTGGGCGACGGCGGCGGGGTGGCTGAGGTCGAGCTGGTGGCGGCCCCACTCGGTCAGTCTGGTTCCGGCCCGTCGCAGGAACGCCTCCTCGGGGAGGGCGACCCCGCTGCGTACGCCGATGACCTCGGGCTCCAGCCACAGCCCCGGGACCATGCCGTGGCCCTTGATCGCGTCGATGACCTCGCCGATTCCCCCGGGGAAGCGCACGGTGGACGGCTCCCACGCGCCGACCGTGTCCCACCAGCCCGGCACGCCGCCGTCGCCGGGCCCGGCCAGCGAGTCGTCGTACCAGCCGGCGTCGACGCAGAAGTACTCCGCGCCGACCCGGGCGGCGGCCTCGACCAGCGGCAGCAGGCGCTCGGTCGAGGGGTCGCCCATCAGGCAGTTCATGAAGTCGTTGAACACCACCGGCAGCTCGGCGTTGTCGCGGTGCGGCCGGCGCACGGCCCGGCGGTAGGCGGTCAGGGCGGCGACGGGGTCGCCGGCCACGGTGAACGCGGCGGTCGCGGTGGTGAAGCTCTCGCCCGGCGCCAGCCGCGCCGACCAGCCGTGCTCGCGCTGGGACGGTCCCGACAGCGCCAGGTAGACGTCGTCGAAGCGGTCGGCCAGCTCGGCGTGCCAGGGGCCGTTGTGCTCGATCTGCCAGGCGAGCGTGCCGCCGGCGCACTCCAGCCACCCTGTCGGCAGGTGTTCGGAGGACGGCCACGAGCCGGTGCTGGTGAGCGCGACACGGTTCTTGGTCCCGGTCTGGCCGAAACGCGTCATGCCGACGTCGTGCAGCTCCAGCGGCCGGCCCGACCAGCGGAACTCGCCGCTCCACGGGTTGCGCGCGCTCCACACCGTCAGATCCCAGGGCAGCCCGGCGAACGCGAAGCTCGACACGTGCTCCAGGACCAGCTCGTCCGTCGCGGTCACCGTCGACCAGCAGCGGACGACCTGTCCAATCACCTGTCCAATCACCTGTCCAATCACTGGGCCGACCGCCTGGAAGACGGTCGTCACGGAGACGCCGTCGCCGCCGGAGCGGATCGTCAGGCGCTCGTCCTCGGCGCGGTGGCTCTCGTAGCGCAGCTTCAGCCCGTCCAGGTGCCGCTTGCCCGACGTGCCGCTCCTGCCCCGGCCGGTCACCTCGATCTGCACCACCGGCAGCGCCGAGCGGCCGTTGCCCCGGAACGGGCCGATCGCCAGCAGCCGGGGAGGAGCGCCGGCGGTCAGGTCGAGGACGAGGTCGCGCCAGGTCACCTCCATCAGGCCACCCGGTCCAGGTCCTCGTGCGTCACCTGGTGCGCCAGCGGCAGCCCGGCGATGAGCCGTTCCAGCTCGTCCAGGGCGACGGCGCCCATCCGGGCCAGCTCGTTGCCGTGCGAGCCGGCGATGTGCGGGGTGAGGAAGGCGTTGGGCAGGTCGAACAGGGGAGAGTCGGGCTGCAGCGGTTCGGGCTCGGTGACGTCGAGGATCGCCGACAGCCGCCCGCACTTCAGCTCGCCGATCAGCGCGTCGGTGTCGACCAGCGACCCGCGGGCGGTGTTGATCAGGACCGCGCCGTCCGGCATCAGCGCCAGCCGCGCCCGGTCGAGCATGTGCTCGGTCTCGGGGGTGGCGGGGGCGTGCAGGCTGACGATGTCGCTGCGGCGCAGCAGCTCCTCCAGCGACTCCTGCCGTACGCCGGGAACCCGGGTGTAGGGGTCGTACAGGCACAGGTCCAGGTCGTACGGCGCCAGCAGTTCGAGCACCTTGCGGCCGATGCGGGAGGCGCCCACGATGCCGACCGTGCGGCCGTTGTTGCCGATGCCGGGCTCGATCTTGGCCAGGGTGAAGGAGCGGTCGCGCCGGTAGCGCTGGTTGAGGGCGAAGACCCCCTTCCCGGCCAGCAGGATCGCGCCGACGGTGTACTCGGCCACCGGGACGGCGTTGGCCTCGGCGGCCGAGGAGACCAGCAGGCCGCGTTCCCACCAGGCGGGGCTGATCATGCCCTTCACCGAGCCGGCCGCGTGCAGGACGGCGCGCAGGCGGGGGGCGGCGGCCAGCAGCGCCTCGTCGATCGGCGGGCAGCCCCAGCCGGTGATGAGGATCTCGACGTCGGCCAGGGCCACGCGCGGGTCGTCGAACCGCTCGGCGACCACGGCGACGTCGATGTCGGCCAGCGTGTCCAGCCGCCGCAGCAAGGGCGCGGGGAAGAGCAGAGCGAGATGTTCCTCGCGCATGGCGAACAGCGCCTTCGGGCGTGGGGACACGGGGGAAGCCCTCCATTCGATAGAGACCGGTTTCTAAACTAGGAGCGCAGCCCCCTGTGGTCAACGGGCAATCCCCGATTAACTCGAAGGCGCGTCTTACCAGGATCTCCCGGCTGGCCTGCGCTGATCTGTAACGTCTCTGTAACGCAGCCTTGAACGTGCTGGCCGGTCGGACGTAGCGTTCGCAGCGACCGGTTTCTATCAACCTAGAGAACCACCTGCTGCCGCCTCAGACGGGACTTCGGTGATGAGCACGCTACAGACGAGGCCAGAGCCTCAGACGAGACCGCCTTCCGGGCCGCCGGACAGGCGCCGCGTCCGACGCAAGGCGGTCCGTACGAACTGGACGATCGGGCTGCTCGCCCTGCCGGCGGTCGCCTTCTTCCTTGTCTTCAGCTACCTGCCGATGTCCGGCCTGGTGGTGGCGTTCAAGGAGTTCGACGTCAGCCTGGGGATCTTCGGCAGCCCGTGGAACGGGCTGGAGAACTTCAGCTACTTCCTGGAGTCCGGGGACGCGGCGAGGATCCTGTTCAACACCCTCTTCCTCAACATCCTGTTCCTGGTCGCGACGCTGGCCGCCGGGATGGTTCTGGCGATCATGCTGAACGAGATCCGCAGCACCTTCTTCAAGCGGGTCTCCCAGTCCGTCGTCTTCTTCCCCTACTTCGTCTCCCCGGTCGTGATCAGCATCATCCTGCAGGTGCTGCTGGCCGGTGCCTCCGGCGGGGGCGGGGCGGTCAATGACGCCCTCGGGGGCCTCGGGTTCCCCTCGGTCGACTGGTACACGGAGCCGGGGCCGTGGCCGTGGATCCTCACCGTGGTGAAGATCTGGCAGCTCGGGGGCTACCTGAGCGTCATCTTCCTGGCCGCGATCACCGGCATCCCCGAGGAGGTCTACGAGGCCGGGATGATCGACGGAGCCTCGCGGGCCCAGATGGCCTGGCGCATCACCCTCCCGCTGCTGAAGCCCACCGCGGCGGTCCTGCTGGTGCTGGGTGTCGGCCGGATCTTCTACGGCGACTTCGGCACCATTTACGCGATCGTCGGGGACAACGGCACCCTGTTCGACAGCACGGACGTCATCGACACCTACGTCTTCCGCGCCCTGCGCCAGCTCGGCGACTTCGGCACCACCGCCGCGATCGGCCTGTTCCAGTCGGTGGTCGGTTTCGTCCTCGTGGTGATCGCGGTGCTGATCCAGCGCAAGTACTCGAAGGAGACCAGCATCCTATGAGCGGCAAGAAGCTGGAACCGTTCACGATCGTCAGCGTCATCGGCGTCTCCTTTGCCATGCTGGCCTGCGCGATCCCGTTCTGGATGATCATCTCGGGGTCTCTGACCAGCGAGTCCGAGCTGGCCACGACGGGCTACAGCCTGTTCCCCGCGGCCTTCGACCTCACCGCGTACAAGATGATCTTCACGGGTCCGGCGGTGCTGAACGCCTACTTCGCCAGCGTCTTCATCACGGTCGTGGGCACGGCCCTGTCCCTGGCGGTGACCTCGGGGCTGAGCTGGGTGATCGCCCGGCGGCTGCCCGGCCTCAGCCGGCCGCTGACCGTCTTCTCCTACCTGCCGATGCTGTTCTCCGGCGGCCTGGTGCCCCTCTACCTGCTGGTCACGCAGTACCTGAAGCTGCAGAACAGCTACTTCTCGGTGATCCTGCCGCTGCTGGTCATGCCGTTCCTGGTCTTCGTCCAGGTCAGCGCCTTCCGCCAGCTGCCGGAGTCGATCTTCGAGTCGGCCAAGATCGACGGCGCGGGGGAGCTGCGCATCTTCTTCACGATCGCGATCCCGCTGTCCAAGCCGATCCTCGCCGTCGTCGGCCTCTTCTACGCCGTGCACTACTGGAACGACTGGTTCATGGCGCTGCTGTTCATCGACGACGTGCACAAGTTCCCGCTGCCCCTCGTGCTGCAGAACCTCATCTCCAACATCTCGTTCACGCAGATGCTGCCGCAGCTGGCCGAGGCGGCCACCCCCGTCTACCAGCTCCGGCTGGCGCTCACCACCGTCGCCATCGGCCCGATCCTGCTCGCCTACCCCTTCGCCCAGCGCTACTTCGTCAAGGGCATCACCCTCGGTGCCACCAAGGGCTGATCCCGCTCCCCCCACCTCAGGAGTTACCGTGTCCCACCACCTCATGTCGCGGCGCCGCCTGCTGGCCACCGGCGGCGGCCTGTCCCTGGCAGCCCTCCTCGCCGCCTGCTCGGACGACTCCCAGAAGCCGCAGGCGACCGGCGGCGCCCAGAGCGCCGGCGCGCTCGCGCTGAGCCTGCTGCTCCCCGGCGACGTCCCGGCCGGCTGGGACGCCGTCCTGGCCGAGGTCAACAAGAAGCTCCAGGCGGACCTGGGCTTCACCATCAAGCCGCAGTTCATCCCGTGGACCAGCTACGGCCAGCAGGCGCTGCTCAAGTTCACCGCGGGGGAGAAGTTCGACACCGCGCTGCAGGCGCGCTGGCTCAACATGACCCAGCTCGCGGCCAGCGGCTCGATCGTCGAGCTGAGCAGCCTGCTGTCCAGCGGCAAGTACCCCAACCTGACCGCCACGATCGACCCGAAGATCATCGAGCTGAACCGGTGGAGCGGCAAGCTCTACGGCCTGCCCCAGATCAACTCGGTCGCCCGCTTCCACCACTTCAGCATCCGCCAGGACCTGGCGGAGAAGCTCGGCATGAGCGACATCACGGACTTCGCCGGGCTGGAGAAGTTCTGGTACGACGTCAAGCAGAAGAACAAGGACATCATCCCGATCGGGGTCAGCTCCCGGATGCCCAAGCTGCTGGTTGCGTGGAACCCGGTCGGCTGGCTCAACCCCTACATGTGGGACAACCCCACCATGAGCATCGCCTCCTTCACCGGTGACTCGCTCAACTTCGTCCTGGCCGCCGACGGCAAGCAGACCGGCTCGTCCAACCCGATCCCGTGGTGGGAGGCCCCGGGCATGGTGGACGCGCTGCGCAAGATCCGCAAGTACTACCAGGACGGGCTGATCAACAAGAACGCGCTCACCCTGGACTCGAAGGCGCTGGACTCCCAGTTCAAGGCCGGCCGCGTCGCCACCGGCTGGGCCATGACCGACGGCCTGTCCTCCACGGGGCTGTCCGAGCTGACCAAGAACGTGCCGGGCGCGATGATCGCGAACGTGATGCCGCTCAAGGGCGGCGAGAGCGCCAAGCCGTACCAGACGTTCCAAAGCGACAACTTCGTCGTGCTCAACGCCAAGGGCGAGAGCAACGAGAAGGCCATGCAGCTGCAGGACTGGGTGTCGATCAAGGAGAACCACGACCTGATCAACTACGGCCTCCCCGGCAAGGACTGGAACCCCGTCGGCGACGACAAGTACGAGCAGCTGTCCACCTACACCTTCCCCGGCTTCGCCCTCGCCTGGCGGGCCAAGCTGGAGCGCCGGGTCAAGGGCATGACGGAGTCCGAGGCCAAGTGGTTCGACTGGGCGCAGGACATCGACAACTTCACCGTCGACCCCTACGCCAGCTTCGTCCCCGACCCGGAGCCGATCAAGCGGGAGAACACCCAGGTCACCGCGGCCATGACGCAGTTCGCGAACCCGCTGTTCATCGGCGCCGTCGACGTCGACCAGGGGCTGGACAAGCTGAAGAAGGCGCTGGAGCGGGCGGGCCTGGCCAAGGTCCAGGCCGAGATGGCCAAGCAGGCCGACGCCTACCTGAAGGGCCAGTGACGATGGCGCTCCCCATCAGCCGGAGGACCGTGCTGGCGTCCTCCGGCGCGCTGGCCGCCGCCACGTGGTTATGGAACGGCGAGGCCGCCGCCGCCACGACGGGCCGTGAGGCCCCGCTGGACGTGGTGGTCTTCGGCGACGAGGCCTCCGAGAGCGCGCACGCCACCACCGCCGACCGGTCGGCGGTGGTGGCCGGGGCGCTCGGCCGCTCCGCGCGCGTGCTCAACCCGCAGGAACCCGCCGGGGTCTGGGGCGGCACGGTCTCCTTCACCGTCAAGTGCGCGCCGCGCGGCACCACGTACGTCACGATCAAGCTGTGGGGCGGCGACCGGGCCGCGAGCGAGGCCGACCAGTCCCGGCTCCAGCTCTTCTGCGCGGGCGCGCAGGTCGGCCACTACCACCTGGGAGCGGTCGACCCGCTGGACATCCTCAGCCAGGACGCCCACTCGCCGGGCCGCTTCCACTTCCACACGCTGCCGCTGCCCGAGGCGATGACCCGCGACCGCGAGCAGGTCACGCTGGAGATCCGGTCGATGGGCCGGATCTGGGGCTACGGGCAGAACGCGGCCGAGTTCTACCGCTCGATGGACAAGCCCAGCCGCCCCTTCTATCGGATCTACACCCATACCGAGCCGTACTTCCCCGGCGACGGCATCCAGGGGCCGGCGCCCGACGCGCCCGTCCGGCCCGCGCCCGGCCCCGAGGTGCTGGCCGACATCAAGGCCAGGGTGCT
Organism: Nonomuraea sp. NPDC051941; assembly: GCF_044593615.1. Classification (NCBI taxonomy): domain Bacteria; kingdom Bacillati; phylum Actinomycetota; class Actinomycetes; order Streptosporangiales; family Streptosporangiaceae; genus Nonomuraea; species Nonomuraea sp. NPDC051941. The sequence continues at coordinate 110,407 of NZ_JBIUCF010000017.1, read as the reverse complement.
GCGCGAGCACCGCAACTGGCTCGACGGCAACCCCGCCTCGCTCGACTCCTGGGCCTTCCAGGGGCTGGCCGAGGGCTACTTCTGGCCCGAGAGCCCCGCCCACCGGTCTGCGGACGCGATCGACCAGGTGCTGGCCGCCATCGACGCCCGCTACACCAAGTGGCTCACCGACCCGACCGTGCTGACCGCCTCCGACCAGCAGTGGGAGGGCTTCGCCAAGGTCGGCACGGCGCTCCTGCTGCTCCGCGACGTCCTGGGCGACCGGCTGGAACGCCCGGTCGGCGGGCGGCCGGTGGGCGCGCCCAACCCGGGCTTCGAGCGCGGCGGCACGGCCCCCGCCTCCTGGAACACCGCCCGGTGGGCCGGCACGGCCACCTGGCTCTGGGACGACACGGTCAAGCGCGGCGGCTCGCGTTCGGTCAAGGTCACCGTCGCCGCCGGGGCCGCCGCGGGCTGGAACACCGCCCAGAACCGCACCCTCATCGGCCAGGGCCGGCACCGCTACGGCGTCTGGGTCAGGACCGAGGACGTCGTGGCCCCGGGCGCCTACCTCGACGTGCTCTTCTACGACGCCGCCGGGAAGATCGTCGGCACCGACAACAAGTTCTACGCCCCGGCCGGCACCCGGGACTGGACGCAGATCACCGCCGAGCTGACCACCCCGGCCACCGCGGTCGAGCTCCGGCTGGACGTCCGCGTCGAGGGCGGCGGCACCGCCTGGTTCGACGACGTCGAGGTCACGCCGCTGGACGGGGCCACCCCGCCGGTCCAGGGCGATCTTCCGGTACGGCGGGACGCGTACACCAGGATGCTGGCCGAGTCGATCTCGTACTGGCGTCAGCACATGCCGCACTACAGCAACCAGACGATGATCTGCGCGCTCGGCATCTACCGCTGCAACCGCGCCCTGATGCTGATAAATCCGGAAAAGGCGCCGCTCGCCGAGGAGAAGGCCCGCGACTACATCCACCAGTCCGTCGGCCTGAAGCCCTTCTTGGGCCGCGAGGACGCCTCCGGCACCCCCAGCAAGATCCTCGGCGAGCACTTCCACCAGGTCACCCGCAAGGGCCTGACCAGGGAGCTGGGCTACGTCGGCAACTACGGCGAGGTGACCGACTGGCTGGTCCTGCTCTACGAGGCCGTCACCCGCTTCGACGGCGTCGAGGACGCCGAGCTGAAGGCGCACCTGATCAAGATGATCAACGCGCGGGCCGTCTTCCGCTACCCCGAGGTCGACAACGACGGCTACCGCACCATGCGCATGGAGGCCGCCGTCGGCTGGCGCGACGACCACTATCCCGGCGACGTCGTCTACGCCCAGCGCCTGGCCTGGGACGGCCACCCCGCCATGGCCGCCGCCGTGCTCGGCGACCCCGCGATCGCCGGGCACGCCCAGCGCATGATCGCCGACAACCAGTTCTTCGGCCACCTCGACCTGCTCCTCACCAACACCTGGCCGCGCGTGGGGCTCAACGCCCTGCGCCTCGTGCAGCGCGACTGGCCCGCCTTCCAGGCGCTGCCGGCGAGCGGCACGCGGTTCCCCATGGACTGGGACGCCCCTGCCTTCGTCTTCTCCGACGAGGAGAACGGCGTCGTCGCGATCAAGAACGGCAAGGAGATCCTCTACGCCTCCCTCTACTGGCGCGCCCGGCAGGCCGTCAACGACCTGGCCCGGGTCCACCACATCACCCCGGACACCCACCGGGTCGCCACCGTCCGGCAGCAGTGCCAGGTCACGCCCACCGGCGACACCTGGACGGAGGCCGACTGGGTCTGCTTCTCCTTCGCCATCAACGACCCCGCCGCCTCCCACATCCCGCCCGGCGGCTTCCCGCCCCCCGGTCCGCAGGTCCACCAGGCCTTCGCGGGCGAGGTGCTCAAGGTCGGGCCGCATCCTGCGGACGTCCCGGACCCCGCGCTCGGGGTGGACTTCCCGGGTGTGGAGAAGCTCTTCGTCGGGAAGGCCCAGTTCTACCGCTGTTCCTATGGCCGCTACCTCATCGGCATGAACACCTCCGAGGACCGGCCCCGCCGCCTGCACACCACCGGCCCCGGCCACGCCCGTGACCTCGTGACCGGCCGCCGCGTCCGCCTGGGAACCCCGATCGAGGTCGCGCCCCTCAGCACCGTGGTGCTCTTCCTGGAGGACTGATGCGCTCCTTGCCCGGCCCGTCGCGCCCCCTGGGGCGACGGCGTCCGGGCCGGGATCATCTCGCTGATCGACCAGACCGTTACCGTTGTTCACCGTGCCTCGGGCCTGCGCCGAGAAGTTGAGCTTCCTGCTGGAAAGAGTGTGGAGATCGTATGATCCGCAATCCCGTCCTGCCCGGTTTCGACCCCGACCCCTCGATCGTGCGGGTGGGAGAGGATTACTACCTGGCCACCTCGACCTTCGAGTGGTATCCGGGCGTCCGGGTGCACCACTCCCGTGACCTGGTCAACTGGCGCCCGCTGGGCGGCGTCCTGGCCGGGCGCGAGCTGCTCGACCTGTCCGGCGTGCCCGACTCAGGGGGCGTCTGGGCGCCCGACCTGACCTATCACGACGGGCTGTTCCACCTGGTCTACGGCGTGATGGACAACTACGCCCTCGGCTACAAGGACATCGCCAACCACCTGATCACCGCGCCCTCGATCGAGGGGCCGTGGTCCGACCCGGTCCGGCTGCCGGGCCGCGGCTTCGACGCCTCCCTCTACCACGAGGACGGCCGGAGCTGGCTGCTCAACATGGTCTTCGACTCCCGGCCGGGCCGCGGGTTCGCCGGGATCGAGCTGCAGTCCCTCGGCGGCGGCAAACCCGAGCTGATCCTGCCCAACCGCAAGGTCACCGAGGGCCCGCACCTCTACAAGATCGACGGCTGGTACTACCTGATGGTGGCCGAGGGCGGCACCGGCTACGAGCACGGGGTCACGGTGCTGCGCTCCCGCTCGATGTCGGGGCCGTACGAGGAGGACCCGGCGGGGCCCATGCTCACCTCGCGTCACGACCGGAGCCTGGAGCTGCAGAAGGCCGGGCACGGCTGCCTGGTGGAGACGCAGACGGGGGAGTGGTACCTGTCCCACCTGATGGCCCGGCCGTACCACAACGGCAGGTGCGTGCTCGGGCGCGAGACCGCGCTGCAGCGCGTGACCTGGGAGGACGGCTGGCCGCGCGTGGCGGGCGGCGTGCCCGCCGTCGAGGTGGCCGCCCCCGAACTGCCCGCGCACCCCTGGCCGGCGAACGAGGGCTGGAACGGCGGCTCGCCGTCCCCCGGCGGGCTCGGGCCGGACTGGAGCACGCTGCGGCGGCCCGCCTCGCCCGACTGGCTGACCGCGGACCAGGGCGGGCTCACCGTCCAGGGCGGTCAGTCCCCGTACGGCCTGCGCACCCCGAGCCTGGTCGCCCACCGGGTCACGGACCGGAAGTGCTCCCTGGAAACGGTCATGCGGTTCGAGCCGGACAGCGTCCACCAGTGGGCGGGCATCGTCGCCTACTACAACTCGCGCAACTGGCATTACCTGGCCGTGACCGCCGACGGCCTGGTGCTGACCAGCAGCGACCAGGGGACCCGCACCGAGCGCCTGCTCGGCCCCGTGGGAGGCGAGGTCGAGCTGCGCGTGGAGTTCGACGGGCCGGTCGTGCGCTTCAACCACGGCCCGGACCTGGACGCCACGATCCTGTCGGACGAGCACGCCGACGAGTTCATCGACGGGAAGGTGCGGGCCTTCGGCTTCACCGGCGCGTTCGTGGGGTTCTGGGTGCAGGACCTGGCGGGAGAGGGCTGCTCGGCGCGCTTCGAGCAGATCAGCTACCGCACATGAGCAATACCGGTCTCTTCAACACCTCGGGCACCTCATGAGGGTGCACGTCGAGACCTGGGGCCAGGTCGGCCCGCCGCTGCTCCTGGTGCACGGCTGGGGCGGCGACCACCGGCTGTGGCGCGGCCTGGACTTCGGGGGCCGCCGGGTCATCGCCCCCGACCTGCGCGGCCACGGCCGCTCCCCGGTCCCGGCGACCGGGTACCGGCCCGTCGACCTGGCTCGCGACCTGGTGCCGCTGCTCGACGAGCCGGTGCTGGCCGTCGGGCACTCCATGGGCGCCCAGGTGGTCACCGCGCTGGCGGTCGAGCACCCGGAGCTGGTCAGCGGGCTGGTCGTGGTCGCCCCCGCCTACGGCGCCGACGAGGAGGAGGAACGGCTCATTCCCGGGCGCCTGGCGGGGTTGCGCGCCGACGGCGTGGCCGCGGCGCTGCGGCAGCTCGGGCCGCTGCCCGCGCCGATCACCGGGCAGCTGCTGGCCACGCCCGGTCATGTGCTGGCCGAGTGCTACGCCGGGATGTACACCGTGCCGGGTGCGTTCGGGGTGCGGCGGGAATCCGAGCGATATCTGGCCAGACGGGCCTGTCCGGTGCTCGCCGTGCACAATGTGCCGGAGGCCGCGCGGTGGGAGGCGGGTCTCCCCGGACACCCGCGATCCAGGACCGTGGTGTGGCCGGATGCCGGGCATTTCCTGCACGTGGAGCATCCGGCGACGTTCGTGGAACTGGTGGCCGGCTGGGACCACTGAGTCTCCTGGGGTTCGCGCCGTCGCCGTGATGACGGTCTCACAACTCGGGTTCGGCAAACGTGAAGACCATCACATACACTCTGACCAGCGGTTACGTGGTGGCCGTTCGTGCCGCCGCCCGGCCTCAGCGCAGCGGCCGGGCGGTCACGGGTGCGTGTGGAGCGCGCTCGCCGCCCGCGTCGGTGCCCTTTCGCAGCGGGGCTGAAGCCCAACGAGAAGATATGATCATGCGAAGTCTCGCGTTCGTCATTGCCGGGGTCGCGCTGGGCGCGGCCGCCTGCGGCGTGCCCGCCAACGGCGACGACACGGAGGGGCTCACCATCGGCCTGTCGGTCTCGACGATGAACAATCCGTACTTCGTCCAGTTCCGTGACGGGGCGGAGGCGGCCGCGCAGCGCTTCGGGGCCAAGCTGGCCGTCGCCGACGCCCAGAACAACGCCTCCCGGCAGGCGACGCAGATCCAGGGCTTCACCAGCCGCAAGCTCAAAGCGGTCATCATCAACCCGGTCGACTCCAACGCGCTCGCCACGGAGGTCAGAGCGGCGAACCTGGCCGGCATCCCGGTGATCGCGGCCGATCGCGCCATCAACCACGCCTCGGTGGCGCAGACCCTGACCTCGGACAACCTGGCCGGAGGCAAGCTCGGTGCGCAGGAGCTGGCCAAGCAGATCGGCAGGAAGGGCGAGGTGATCGTGCTCCGCGGCACGGCCGGCACCTCCGCCTCCCGGGACCGCAGCAAGGGCTTCACCGACGGCATCGCCGCGTACCCGAAGATCAAGGTCGTGGCCGCGCAGCGGGCCGACTTCGACCGGGCCAAGGGCCTGAACGTCATGACGGGCCTCATCCGGTCCCACCCTGGCCTCGACGGGGTGTTCGCGGAGAACGACGAGATGGCGCTGGGCGCGATCCAGGCCCTGGGGCCGAAGGCGGGCCACGTCAAGGTCGTCGGCTTCGACGGCACGCCTGACGGGATCAAGGCGGTGCGGGCGGGCAGCATGGCCGCCACGGTCACCCAGCAGCCGCGCCTGATCGGCTGGCAGGCGGTGCAGGACGCCATCAAGGTGGCCAAGGGCCAGACGGTCGCCAAGACGGTGGCGGTCCCGGTCAAGCTGGCGACCAAGGAGAACGCGAACGAGTTCTGGACCTTCTGAGCCAGCGAGCGTAGTTAACGGTACCTATCAGAGTGCGCTCAGCGTAAACGCGGCCCCGTCGGGTCGGCAAGAGGGGAAAGCGCATTCCTGGATTTCCGGCCGTCCATCATGCCCTTGACCTGGTAAAACGTCGGGCTTGAACTGATCGCTTATGTAACGCCTGGGTAACGGGTTCTTGTCGGGCATCTCACTGCGGCCTAATCTCCGGGGAGAACGTTTTCTATCGGGAGATCCGCCATGCTCATACGGCACCGGTTAGGCGGCCCGCTCGCCGCGATCCTGCTGCTGCCCTTCCTCGCCGCGCCCCCCGCGATGGCCGCCCCTCTGCCCGCCGGACACGTGGACGTGGTCACGTTCGGCGACACCGAGTCCGAGAGCGCGCACGCGCTGCAGGCGGCCTCCACCGCGGTGGTCGAAGGGGCGCTGGGGGAGCCCGCCCGCGTCGCCAAGCCGACCTCGCCGCCCACCGTCAAGGGCGGTGAGCTGCGGTTCAGGGTCGCGGTCGATCCGGTCGCGCAGAACTACTTCACGCTGAAGTTCTGGGGGAGCGACGTCTCGCCCTACAAGACGATCGCCTACGTCAACGGCGAGCAGATCGGCTACCGGCGCTCGGGCGACTACGAGGCGATCAACCTCGGGTCGAGCAAGGCGCTGCCGGGCCGGTTCTACTACAACACGATCATGCTGCCGCTCGGCCACACCCTGGGCCGGCGGGTCGTGGAGATGACCGTTCGGACGTACGACGCCGGGTTCGCCCAGCCCGTGACCGCCGACTCGCGCGGCTACTACCGGGCCTACACGCACACCACCGCGTACCTGGACGTCTCCGGCGAGAAGCAGGGGACGGTCACCCCGGACACCACGCCCGCTCCCGGGCCGGCCGACGCCGAGAAGCAGGCGATGGTCGACCGCTACCGGAAGAGCCAGATCGACCTGTTCAACCAGTACAGCGGGCAGCTCGACGCCTCGCCGACGGCGAAGCTGTCGATCGTCCGCTACCAGGACGACCTGCGCTTCTACGCCTCGGCGCTGCTGGAGCCGTGGACGCCGGCGAATACGCCCGAGCTGAAGAAGGCGGCGCTGGGACGGCTGTTCAAGGCGATCGACAACCACGTCAAGGACTACTACGCCGACACCCGGCTGCTGCTGCGGGGCGGCCACCAGGGCGACTGGGGCGGCTACTACGGGGCCCTGGGCGAGGCGCTGTACATCGTGGAGAACCTGATCCCCGAGGTGTACGGCACGAAGGAGTTCGAGGCGTTCCTGGACGAGCCCTTCGTCACCGGCACGCAGGACGGGCCGTCCTCGCTCAAGGGCGTGGACTGGGACGGCGGGGAACTGTCCCGGCGCGAGGCGTACGAGCGGGTGCTGAAGGCCAACTTCGACTTCGCCCGCGCGCGCCTGTCCTACATCTACAACCAGGTGATGTACACCTACGAGGGCGCGTGGGAGGCGCACGAGGGCCTGCGGGTGATCGGGTCGCGCTTCTACGAGGGCAAGGCCAGGAGCCACCGGATCCTGCTGGAGGCGCTCGGCGTCGAGCCCTTCCTCGGCGAAGAGGTGCTGGTGGGGCCCGACGGCAAGGACCTGGACCTCTACCACTCGCTCTTCTACCACGACACCACCGCCCGCTTCACCGACGACTTCGCGCAGATCGTGGGCAAGGGCCTGGCCAGGAGCAAGCTCGGTCCCGACGGGGGCGTGGTGCGCCGCCTGCCGTACGGCGAGCACTACACCGGCATCACCAAGGCCGGCCTGACCAGGGAGAACACCTTCGTCGCCAACTACGGCGAGGCCACCAACTACCTGCCGGAGTACTTCTTCCGCACCTGGGGCCACCAGGGCGACGAGAAGCTCAACGACGAGATCCTCAAGCTGGCGCTGAAGAACCTGCACGCCCGCGGCTTCACCCGCTACACCGGCACGGACGACAACGGCAAGCGGGTGGCCCTGGCGGAGATGGTCGTGGACGAGCGCAACACGAGCTACCCGGGCTGGCCCGCCTACGCCCTGCGCAACACCGAGGGCCGCACGATGGAGTACGTCACGCTGGACAAGCACATGTCCGAGCACGCCGAGCGCTACGCGGGCGCGGAGTGGGAGCCGTACCGGCGCTACGCGAACGAGGCGGCCGGGTTCGTCCAGCAGCAGATCGCCGACAACCAGTACTTCAACACCTTCTCCTCCGTGGAGGCGAAGCGGAAGTACGACATGTGGCTGCCCGAGACCTACGCCTACCTGCGTGCCCGTCCGGCGGCCGGGGCCGTGCTCCCGCAGACGGACTTCGCCGCGTACACGCCCGCGGAGCTCGCCGCCCTGGGCGTCGACCCGGCCCGCTACGAGCGGTTCGCGTTCGCGGACGTGGACGACATGTTCGTCTCCGTACGCGACGGCGACACCCGGATCTTCGGCTCGCTGTTCGAACGGCAGCGCGGCGTCGCCGGCAACGGGCGGCTGCACGTCCTGGACAAGGACCACCACAACGTCGTGCAGATCGCCACGGACACGCAGTTCGCCTACCGCGACTACAACCTGCGGATGGACAACATCGACGTCGACTTCATGGAGGACCAGCAGAAGGGCGACGGCGGCCTGCCGCAGGCGCTGGCCGGTGAGATCCTGCCCGCGGCCTACCAGCCGGGCGTCGGCACCGTGCGGCGGGAGAACTACGAGTTCGACACCCCCTACTCCGGATACGCGGACTTCCTGACCGCCCGCTACGGGAACTACGTGTTCGCCTTCAACACCACCCGGGACGACCACGGCAACAAGCGCTCGTTCTCGCTGGACGTGCCCGGCGACGCGGTGGACCTGGTCTCGGGCAGGAGGGTGGCCGGGGGCGCAGTGAGCGTGCCGCCCGAGACCGCGATGGTGCTGAGGCTGGACGGCGCAGTGGCCGAGCGGCCGAAGCCGCACCACGTGGACTTCGTCCAGGCGCTGCGCGACCGCGACGGCGTCACCCTCACCTGGAAGCCCGCCGCCGGCGCCGAGTCGTACACGATCAGGCGCGACGGCAAGGTGGTCGCCACCGGGGTCCGCGGCACGACGTACGAGGCCGGCAGGCAGTCCGGCGCCTACACCGTGACCGGCGTGAACCGCCACGGCTCCGGCTGGGCCTCGCAGGCCGTCCAGGCGCCCGCCGCGCCGGTGGACCGCGTCGGCGAGGTCGCGGGCCGCGTCAAGGCGGACGGGCACCGCGTCGAGCTCACCGGAGGCGACGGCAAGGGCCTCGGCGACGGCGACGACTACTACGTGGACAAGCGTGACATCAAGGACACCCTGCTGTTCTCGAACGAGGTGCTCACCGGCAGCGGGTCGGTCAGCGCCCGGATCGAGCAGGCGCGGGGCCCGGCCAGTGGCGTGCTGCTCCGGGCCGACGCCCGCTACATCTACTTCGGCGCGGACGCCTCGGGCCGGCTCGTCCTGCGCAATCGCACCCGCGACTCCCGGCATGACTGGCAGGACGACCGGCGCAGCCCGATCGACGCCGGCATCCAGGGATACACCGCGGCCGAGTACCCGTTCGTCAAGCTCGTACGCGATGCCGACGCCCAGATCGTGCGGGCGTGGGCGAGCAAGGACGGCCTGTCGTGGTCGTACGTGGCGGAGCTGTTCACGCCCTTCCCCGAAGGCGTGTACGCCGGGGTCGCGGCGGCCACGGCGGCCACGTTCACCCACGTCACGGTGTCGCCCGACCGCGAGGGGACGCTGTACGCCCGGGTGGAGCGGGCCCGGGACCGGGTGACGCTGCGCTGGAGCAAGCCGGACGCCGCCACCCGGTTCACCGTCTACCGCAAGGACGGCGCGAGCGCCGCCTGGCGCCCGGTGCTGTCCAGCGCGCTGACCTTCGACTTCACCGACGAACCGCTGCGGCACGGCACCCGCTTCTACCGGATCGCGGCGATCGGCGCGGACGGCGCCGAACGGCCGGGCTCGGGCCTGCTGATGGCGACGGCCGAACCGCTCGCCACCGTGATCGTCGAGACGGAGAAGCTGCCCGCCGCCGACTACACCAAGGGCAGCTACTACGTGCTGACCCGGGCGATCGCCGAGGCGCGGGCGGGCGGCGACGAGGACGAGCTGATCGACCGGATCTACGCCGCCGTCGAGCAGCTCGTGCCGGTCGGCACGCTGCTGAAGAAGGTGACCGTCGAGCCGTCCATGGTGGAGGCGTCCACCGAACCGTGGGGAGGCGGCGGCACCAAGGCCCAGAACGGCTGGCGCGCCTTCGACGGCGACCTGGCCACCGCCACCGACACCACCACCTCGGCGGGCTGGATCGACGTGCGCCTGCCGGCGGCGGTGGCGCTGGACGCGGTCCGCTACCACCCGCGCTCCACGCACGTCACGCGGCTGAACGGCGCCGTGTTCAGGGGATCCGCCGACGGCGGCGCCACCTGGACCGACCTGCACACGGTCAGCGGGGTCGACGCGGCGCAGTGGTACTCCGTCCCGCTCCCGCGGACCGCGGCCTACCCGTGGCTGCGCGTCGCCTTCCCGTCGGGCAACGCCAACGTGGCGGAGATCGAGTTCCTGTCCATGAGCGACGACCGTACCCTGCTCGACCTGCTCATCGAGGAGGCCGAGGCCGTCGATCCGAGCCGCCGCACCCCCGAGCTGACCGCCGCGCTGGAGCATGCCCGCTCCGAGCTGACCGGTCAGGAGCAGATCGACGCCGCGGCCGAGCGGCTGCGCGTCGCCCTCGCGAGCCTGTGACCCCGTACCCTCCAACCCCCTAAGGAGAGGTCATGTCCGCACGCGCCCCCCACGTCACCCGTCGCGGAGCCCTCAAGACAGCGCTCAACACCGTGCTCGCCGCCGGCGCCGGGGGGGGGCGGGGGGGGGGGGGCCGCCCCCCCCCCCCCGGCCCCCCCCCCCCCCCGCCCGCCCCCCCCGCCCCCCCCACCGACCAGGCGGGAGGTTGTGAAGCCCGGGGCCGCCCCCCACCCACCCCCCCCAAACCCCGCGGCCCCCCCCGCCCCGGCCCCCCGCCGGGCGGGGCCCCCCCCGAGCCCGCCGCCGCGGCAAGCCACCCCGGCCTGCTGCACACGCAGGCCGACTTCGACCGCATGCGTTCGATGGTCAACGCCGGAGCCCAGCCGTGGAAGGCGGGCTGGGACCGGCTCGTGGCCAACTCCCACTCCCAGAGCACCTGGACGCCCAACCCGCAGGCGACGATCGTCCGCGGCGGCGACGGACAGAACTACGGGATCCTCTACAACGACATCCACGCCGCCTACCAGAACGCGCTGCGCTGGAAGGTCAGCGGCAGCACCGCGCACGGCGACAAGGCGCGCGACATCCTCAACGCCTGGTCGGGCACGCTCACCACGGTCACCGGCAACGCCGACCGGTTCCTGGCCGCGGGCATCTACGGCTACCAGTTCGCCAACGTCGCCGAGATCATGCGCGGTTACGGCGGCTTCGACCTGGCCCGCTTCCAGCGGATGATGCTCAACGTCTTCCACCCGCTCAACGAGAGCTTCCTGACCAACCACAACGACGCCTGCATCACCAACTACTGGGCCAACTGGGATCTGTGCTCCATGAACTCGATCCTGGCCATCGGCGTGCTCTGCGACCGGCAGGACCTCATCGACCGGGCCGTCACGTACTTCAAGACGGGCGCGGGCAACGGCTCCATCGCGCACGCCATCCCGTTCCTGCACAGCGGCGGGCTCGCGCAGTGGCAGGAGAGCGGGCGCGACCAGGGCCACACCATGATGGGCGTCGGTCAGATGGGCGCCTTCTGCGAGATGGCCTGGAACCAGGGCATCGACCTGTACGGCTACGACGGCAACCGGTTCGCCAAGGCGTGCGAGTACATCGCCAAGTACAACCTGGGCGAGGACGTCCCGTTCACCGCCTACACCTGGGGCACCGGCCAGAACTGCGCCCAGCAGACGCACACCGCGATCTCCTCGGCGAGCCGCGGCGAGGTGCGGCCCGTCTGGGAGACCGTCTACCACCACTACGCCGTCAGGCGCGGCCTGGCCATGCCGTACTCGGCCGCGTTCGTCGCCAAGGTGCGGCCGGAGGGCGGCGGCGGCGACTACGGGCCCAACAGCGGCGGCTTCGACCAGCTCGGGTTCGGCACGCTCACGCACGCCAGGGTCCCCGGCGCCGCCACCCTCCCGACGGGGACGACCAGGTCGCTGCGCTCGGTCAACTATCCCGCCCGCTACGCCAGGCACCAGAACGACCTCGGCTACCTGCACGAGGTGAGCGCCTCCAGCGACGCCCAGACCCGCCAGGACGCCACCTTCACGATCGTGACGGGGCTCGCCGCGCCGAACGGCTACTCCCTGCGCGCCGCCGACGGCCGCTACCTGCGCCACTCCGGCTGGCGGGCGCGCCTGGGCGGCGACGACGGCACCGCCGTGTTCAGGGCCGATGCCACCTTCTACGCCGTCCCCGGCGCCGCGAGCGGCTCGGTACGCCTCGAATCGAGCAACTACCCCGGCCGCTTCCTGCGCCACCGCGGCTTCGAGCTCTGGGTGGACGCCTACGACGGCACGACCGGGTTCCGCGACGACAGCTCCTTCACGGCCGTCACGGCCTGGGCCTGACCCCGTCACAGGCGGGCGGCGCCACCGACTGGGTGCCGCCCGCTAGGGGCTACTGAAGGTGATCACGTCCTTCCTTTCTGGTTGTTTCCGGGAGATCGGCGGATCTTCACCGCTACGATCCGGCTTTTCCGGCAGTAAACCCGAGAGAAAGAGAGCGGGCCCCTATGTGGATCGCATTGGGTGTGATCGTCGCCCTGGTCGCGGGCGTGGCTCTGTGGTGGAAGTTCCGGGATCCGCTCAGAGGCGAGGACTTCTACAAGTTCCACGTCGAACGCAAGTGGGCCTGGGAGCTCATCCTCGACGACGAGCAGGAGCGGGCCTTCATGGCCGGGCTCGAGGCGTACGACGAGGAGAGCACGGTCTTCCCGCACCGCGAGGCCGGCGCGCTGCGCGTCTACGACCCATCCATGATGCTCTCGCTGTTCCTGCTCACCGAGCAGTTCGCCGCGATGGGCCCGCAGGCCCTGGCCGACCCGGCGGGCGCCGTACGCCACCTGATCGACCGCGCCGCGCAGAGCGAGACCGGCGGCGTGCTGCACCTCGACGACGACTGGATGGCCCAGCCGGTCGACGGCATGGACAAGTACGACTTCACCAGCGCGATGATGAGCGCCACGCACGCCCAGGGCGTGGACGGCGGCGTCGGCGGCTACGGCGACGAGGACGGCGGCTACGGCATGCTCACCGTGCTCGTGGAGATGCCGCAGCACGTGGCGCGCATGTACGACGACGCCCACAGCCACGCCGCCCCCGGCGAGATCCGCAACCGGCTCGACGTCTACAAGGCCGTGATCGAGGAGCCGGAGCCCGAGTTCGTGGCGGGGCTGGAGAGCGCCGACGCCGAGCGCAGCCGCTTCACGAACACGCTGATGTACGACTACGGCCGGGTGCTCGCCGGATACCGGTCGATGCGCCCGCAGATGCCGCAGGCGCAGCCGTCCGACGTCATGTCCATGGTCATGGCGCGCATGCTGTCGGACAGCCTGCCCGGCATGACCTGGACCCGGCAGCCGTCGACCGAGCAGTACCAGCGCGCCCTGGAGCTGATCTCAACGAGAGGCTGACCCGCCGCGGGCGAACCGGCCCGCGAAGGTCCGCACGTCCGCCGACCTGCCCGCCAGGTCGGCCGCCCACTTGACCGCCGTTCTCAGCGACGGCTCCGGGGCGTGGTAGGACCTGTCGACCGACCACCACCAGGCCCGCTCCCGGGGCGGCTCGGCGGCCAGCTCGGCCGCCGCCAGCCCCGCCGGGTGGCCCGCCCGCTCCCAGAGCTCCTCCCACTGCGCGCGGCGCAGGCGCAGGTAGAGCAGGTTCTTGAGGTCGGCGAGCACGCCGAGGTCGTTGACGGTGGCCTCGGACAGGTCCAGCCCGTACAGGCGCGGGCACGACACGAGCGGCGCCAGGTCCACGGGGTTCGCGGTACGCAGCGTCAGCAGGCGCAGCGTGGCGTGGCCCGCCAGCGGCCACAGGTCGATCGCGTCCATGGCCAGGTCGAGCAGCTCCACCGGCGTGTCGCGGAGCGGGCCCAGGTCCGCTCCGGGCACGTTCTCCACGGTGATCTGCCACAGCGTCGGCGTCCCGCGCAGGGGCCGGAAGTCGGCCCAGGGAGCGTTCAGCACCGTCAGGCGTTCGATCCCCGCGCGCATGCCGCGCATGGAGGCCGCGTCGGCGCCGGCGACGACCAGCGCGCGAGGCTCCTCCTCCGGCTCCTCGGCGTCGATCCACAGCTCGCCCTGCTCGATCCGGTACGCGCCCGCCCGCAGCGCGGCGACGTGCCGATGCAGCAGGCCGGTCACCGAGTCGGCGACGTAGACCGGGCCGTCGTCGTGGTGCACACCCATGCGGATGACCTGGCCGGAGCGCCCGCCGGGCCCCGGCGCGAGATCCACGGCCAGGAAGTCGCCGCCGGTGCTGGTGGCGAACGGGATCCAGCCCGGGTGGTCCGACGCCCGGCGCACCGCCAGCCGTGGGCCGGTGCTCGTGATCAACGGGGTGCGCAGGTGGTCACGCCAGGCGCGGCCCGCGGCCCACCAGCGGTTCTCCGGGCGGCTCTGGCTCACCAGCCTCTCCAGGCCGAACCAGGGGTGCCGGTCCAGCAGTCCCTCGCCGCCGTCGCCGTCGATGTGCGCGTACAGGGCACGGAGGTCGTCGGGGAGCCCCATCGCGAGCTCGGCCCGGCGCGCCTCCGGCAGAGCGGGCGGTGGCGCGTACGTGTCCCGCCCCAGGATCCGGTCCCGCTCCCGTAAATAGGCGCCGAGCAGGGCGACCGCCTCCCGCGGGTCTCCCGCCTGCGTGGACTCCACCGGGCCCTTCTGGAACGCCGCCGGCTCGGCCGGGAGCGCGTGCCGGTCGAGCACGTACAGGAACCCGCCGCCGTGGGCACGCTCCAGCGACTCGCTGACCACCGCCTCGAACCGCCCCTTGGCCTCCACCACCAGCTCGACGGTCAGATGATCGCCGGCCGGCCCGGCCAGCGTGTGCACGGCGCACAGCTCGGCGTGCAGGTCCACGTCACCGCCGCCGGCGCCGGGCTCGTACGTCAGGCCGCTGTACCCGGACCCGCCGCCGCCGGTCGCGAACCCCCGCAATTCGGCCCGGCGCCACTTCGGGGGCGCCGCGGCCGCGATCTTCTCGGCCATGGAACGGAGTACGTCGTCGATCACGCGGCCTTTCCCCACCCGACTCGATCTTGTGAACGGCCGGATCCGCACCCGGTCGCTTTGTCGGTGATGATCTCTAATCTCCCGCCCATGACACAAGTGATCCCGTCACCCGCCTGGCAGGAGCTACGCGGCCTCGTCGCCGACGAACGGGCCGAACCGGTGTCCTCCCCCGTGGGTGTCCCGGATGCGGAAGCTCCTGGCGTCCGGGCATCGGCCCCGGACAGCGAGGGAGCGGCGGGAGTGGTGACATATTTGCCTCCTGACGGCCGTTACTGAACCGGATAAGCTTGGGCGGTGATCCTTGATCAAATCCTGATTTATCCGCTGAAATCGGGTCAGGGTTGGGCGCGGTCCGAGGCGGTCGTTCACCCCTGGGGCCTGGACGGGGACCGGCGGTGGGCGGTCGTCGACGAGAACGGCGACAACCTGTGGCTGGGCGAGTTCCCGCGCCTGGCGTCCGTCGCCGCGCACCCCACCGCCGAGGACGGCCTGCGGCTCGCGGCGCGCGGGATGGAACCCCTGACCGTGCCGCCCGCCACCGGTGCGGCCACTCGGGTCGGTTTCACCGGCCTGGACAAGGCGGTGCTCGCCGACGACGCCGCGCACGCCTGGTTCAGCGAGTTGCTGGGACGCCCGGCCCGGCTGGTGTGGCTGGACGACCCCACGCGGCGGTCGATCGACCCGGCGCACGGCGGGTTGCCGGGTGAGGTGGTGAGCTTCGCGTGGGACGCGCCGCTCCTGCTCATCTCGGAGTCGTCCGCGCTCGCCCTGGACGGGTGGCTGGCCGAGGAGGCCGCCAGGCACGGCGAGGATCCGCCCGGCCGGTTGTCACGGGTACGGTTCCGTCCCAGCGTGATCATCGAGGGCGCGGAGGCCTTCGCGGAGGAAGGCTGGCGCGAGGTGCGGATCGGCGACGTCCCCTTCCGGGTCTCGGAGATCTGCGACCGTTGCGCGGTGACGACGATCGACCCGGAGACCCAGGTGAAGGGCAAGGAGCCGCTGCGGACGCTGGCCCGGTACCACAAGTGGGACGGCAAGACCTGGTTCGGCATCCGCCTCGTCACCCTCGAACCGGGCACGATCCGGGTGGGCGATCCGGTCAGCGCCCGCTGACCGGATCGATCGCGCACCGTGGCCGGCGAGGTGCCGGTCTCAGCAGTCGAGGTTCGGGCAGTTCAGGGCGAGTACGAGGCGGTCGCTGTCGTAGATGGCGTCGTAATCGCCGCGGAACTCGTTGACCAGCCATATCTCTCCGCTGGCCGGCCAGTAGGCGACGTTCTGCGCGTTGCCCGGAGCGGTGGTCATGTAGTGGACGTCGAGCGTGGCGCGGTCGGCGGAGATCGTGACGCGGTGCAGGCAGGACTTGCGGTAATCCCCTGAGATGTTCGCCGTGCCGCCCGGCATGTAGGTGACGGCGGGCGCGCCGTCGGGGCACAGCCCGACGAGGACGCCCTTGTCGCCGGTGAACACGCCGCCCTGCAGCTCCCAGACCGGGCTGGTCCATCCCTCGGTGGGGTGGACGAGCCCGTCGGAGCCGGTCTTGAGCAGGGCGGTGGACGGGTCGAGGGGCCAGCGCAGGATCTTCCCGCCGGAGGCGCCCCTCTTGTACTCGACGGTGGTCAGGTGGTCGGCGCCGCTCCGGTCGAGCGAGACGCCGTTCAGGCAGGGCCTGGTCAGGTCGAGGCTGGCGCACACCGCCGGGGAGTTGAGCCGGTAGTAGCCGATCTGCGGCAGGGCGAAGCCGGAGTACGCCGCCGAGCAGACGCCGCTCACGCAGCCGACGTTCCCCGACGTGGTGGAGTTCATTTTCCAGAAGTGGGTGAGGTCGAAGACGCGGACCAGCCGGTCGCCGCCGGACACGTCCGGGTCGCCGCCGGTGACGAGGAAGAGCTTGTTGCCGTACCACGAGATGCCGTCGGCGTGGGTGGCGATCTCGTGGAAACCTTCGGCGGTGCCGTCGGGTTCGACCAGGACGACGTGGCGGTAGGGGGCTCCCGACATTCCGGCGGTGACGTCGGCGAAGGTGACCCTGGCGAGCCGGTTGGCTCCGTACTCGTGGGAGGCGCCGCTGCGCCAGCTCACCGCGACGATCTTCCGGCCGGCGCAGCCGTCGCAAGGCGGGTAGAGCACCGAGCCGTTCATGCCGTCGCCGCTGCCCGTGATCCCCTGCGGGAACCAGTTCGCGGTCGTGTCGTCGGTGGCGTTCCAGCAGAATCCGCTGACCGGAACGGAGACGTGGAGGTCGGTGGGGTGGCAGATCGCGCGGGTGGTGTAACCGCCGGCGATGACGGTGTCCATCCGCACCTTGGTCACCGGCAGCGTGGAGACCACCGCGTCACGCGCCGACATGGTCGAGGTGAACGCCAGCGGCCTGACCTGAGCCAGTTGCGCGGCCGTCAACGCGTAGCCGGTGGCCGCCTCGGCGGGCAGGGGGACGGCCAGCAGGGCGGTGAGGAGCAGGACCAGTGCGGCTAATCGCGTGACCACAGGTGGCCTCCGTCGTTATGAAGGTTTCCTGCATTACTAACATCAACTTAGGAGGCGGTCAACGACATAGGGGAGAAATCGGGGGGTACTTAGTGAGGGCTCCTCCTAATGTGTTCCTGTAGGTCGGCATCGTGGTTCGGGGCCGGTGGGCCGGCGATGGCGGTGAGGCGGAGCTTGGTCTCGTCCTCGCTGCCGGGCACGGCGGTCATGATGACGATCTTGAGCTCGGAGTCGCCGTCGGTCAGGATGTCGCAATCCACCGTGACGGGGCCCACCGACGGGTGGTAGATCGTCTTGTGGTCCTCGCGGTGCGCGGCCACCTCTCCGGTCACCCATAGCTCGGCGAACCTCCTGTTGCCCGCGTTCAGCTCGCGGATCAGCGTGGCCAGGCGGCCGTCCTGGGGGAAGCGGCCGGTGGCGCGGCGCAGGTCGGAGACCACGGCGGCGTCCGTGGCGTCGCGGTCCGCCTCGGTCACCGGCCACAGGGCGAGGTGCGCTGGGCCGGCGTCCACCGGAAACCTGTCGCGGGCGAAGTTGCGCAGCCGCGGCGGCGCGGCGGAGGGATCGCCCAGCAGGGCGGCCCACCCGCGGTTCCACCACACCAGTTGCCAGTCCGCCGCGAACACGGCGACCGCCACATCCCCGAGGCGGGCGAGCACCCGCTGCACGCCGGGCGGAAGATGGTCGGAGATCGCGCCGCCCGCCGGCGGTACGAGCTGGGCCAACCGGTACAGGTGGTCCCGCTCGGCGGTGGACAGCTGTAGAGCCCGCGCCAGTGACGCCACCACCGACGCCGAGGGTGTCGTGGCCCGCCCCTGCTCCAGGCGCACGACGTAGTCGACCGATACGCCGGCCAGGTCAGCCAGCTCTTCGCGCCGCAGCCCGGCCGCCCGGCGCCCTCGGGACACCGGCAGCCCGGCGGCCGACGGGGGCAGCCGATCCCGCCACGTGCGGATCATCGCGCCCAGTCCGGTCCCGGGTGTCGTCGACATGACCTCCATCCTCATGCATCCCGGTCGTGCGGGTGGGCGCGAGGGTGGTACCGGTCTTCCTACCGTCGAAGCGTCCCTGGTCCGCCTCCTTCGCCAAGACCAGTATCGAACGAATGACGATCACCTTCATCACCGGAGCCAACAAGGGCCTCGGCCGCGAGACCGCCCGCCGCCTGATCGAGTACGGCCACACCGTGCTCGTCGGAGCCCGCGACCGCGAGCAGGGCGAGGAGGCCGCCGCCGCGCTCGGCGCACGCTACGTCCCCATCGACGTGACCGACGACGCGTCCGTGGCCGCCGCGGCCGCGAACGTCGCCGAACACGAAGGCAGGATCGACGTCCTGATCAACAACGCCGGCGTCCACGGCCCCGTCGGCGACCCCGGCGACCTCACCGCCGCCGACGCCCGCGCCGTCCTCGACGTCAACGTCATCGGCGTCGTCCGCACCACCACCGCGTTCCTGCCGCTGCTGCGCCGCTCGGACGCCCCTGCGATCATCAACGTCAGCAGCGGCATGGGCTCCCTCGCTTTCACCCACGACCCCGGCCGGCCCGAGTCGCACGTCATCGCGCCGCTGTACACCTCCTCGAAGGCGGCGCTGACGATGTTGACCACGCAATACGCGAAGGGGCTCAAGGGCATCCGCGTCAACGCCGCCGACCCCGGCTACACCGCGACCGACCTCAACGGTCACAGCGGCCCCCAAACCGTTGCCGAGGGCACGGACGCGATCGTCGCCCTCGCCACCGAAGGGCCCGGCGCCGGCACCGGACGCTTCGTCTCCCGCCATGGCGAGATCGCCTGGTCCTGAAGCCGGGCCGTGCCGGGGTCGCCGCCAGCCGGCACCTGGTGCTCACTTATAGGGGCTCACTCGGGCTTGTTGCCGGCCGAGCCGCCGACCGTGAACCGGGTGGTGACTCCCTCGTACATCAGATGGGCCGTGAGCCCTTCGGAGGCGTGGGGCAGGTTGTGGCAGTGGTCCATCCAGACGCCGGGGTTGTCGGCGACGAACGCGATCTCGTACGTCTGGCCGATCCCGACCTCGAGGGAGTCCACCCACCAGGGGCTGCCGGTGGCGGCCACGCCGTCGCGCGTAAGCACCACCGCGTGGTGGCCGTGCAGGTGCATGGGGTGCGCCTCGCCGCTGTTGTTGGAGATGCGCATCCGCACCACGTCGCCCTCGGTCACGTGGAACATGGGCACGTCGGGGTAGAGGTGGCCGTTGATCGTCCACCACACTCCGGGGACCCCGTCGAGGAAGCCGGGGCGGCGGCCCACGTCGTACTCGAAGCGCCGGTCGGGCTTGGCGGGGTCGAACCCGAGCGGCGCCCGGGTGCCGTACGTGAGCGGGTCGAGCGTCGCCGCCGGCCGTGGGACCGGGGGCGCGTCGTACGACGTCGAGCCGAGCACGACGCCGGCGGGACCGCCGAGGTGGATCCGCACGGGGGAGCCGTCGGCGGGCATGGTGACCTCGAGATCGGCGCGTCCGCCGGCGGCCACCGCGACCGCCTGGTCCCGCACCGGCGCCGGCCCGCTGACCTCGGTGCCGTCCACGGCCACGAGCCGGTACGGCGCGCCGCTCACCCAGGCCGGCATGACGCCGTACTCGGTGTTGATCACCCGTACCCGGGTCCGCGCGCCGGGCGCCGCCCTGACCTGGACGTCGCCCTCGCGCCCGTTGACGGTGCGGATGCCGCCGTACAGGTGCACCAGCGCCACGACGTCTTTCACGCCGGCGGTTCTGGCCGGCGCGACGACCAGCGCGCCGAGCAGGCCGCCGCGGACCTGTTCGTGTGACATCTGGTGCGAGTGGTACCAGAAGGTGCCCGCGCGGTCGGCGACGAACCGGTAGGTGAACTCCTTGCCGATGCCAACCGCGTCCTGGGTGACGCCCGCGACGCCGTCCGCGGCGTTGGGGACGTCGACGCCGTGCCAGTGCAGCGTGATGCCACCAGGCACCGACTCGTTGACCAGCCGGACCTGGACCAGCTGGCCCTGAACGGCCTTGATGACCGGGCCGGGCGACTGCCCGTTGAGCGTGTAGCCGTCGAAGTCGCGGCCGGAGGCCAGCCGGAACCGCTGCTTGCGGGCCACCACGGTCATCGTGACGTCGGCCGGGCGGTCCGCGTCGGCGATCAGTTCCGTCACGTCGCGCCCGCCATGTTGAGCAGGAGCGTGGGTTGCCGCGCCTCCCATCGCATGCGCCCCGTGGTTCTGGGCGCCTCGCGGCCCGCCGCCGTAGTCCGCGTACCCCATGTCCATGACGGAGTACGCGGACGGCAGCAGGCTGGCCTGCCAGAGCCAGATCAGCGGCCCGAGCACGGCCGCCGTCGCGGCGCACGCGACGGCGGTGCGGACCCGGCCGCGACCCGGGCGGTTGCGACGCATGGGACGCGCCGTCAGCCGCGGGCCGCGTGCTGCGACCCCGGCACGGCGGCCGAGGTCACGGCCGCGCCCCGGCGCGCCGCGTAGAGCGCCACGGTGAACAGCAGCAGCGCGTTGAGGCCGTGCACGAGGCCGACCATCGGGATGCTGTGGCCGACGAGGCCGAAGGTGATCTGCAGGACGACCAGCAGCAGCACCAGCCCGGCCGCCTTCACGGCCCCGGGGAGCTTCGCCCAGAACGAGGAGATCAGCAGGAGCAGCGCGAGGACCGGGATGACGAAGATCCCGTTCATGCCGTGGATCATGAGCCCGAGGGCCTCGGCGAACGGCGTCTCGCCGCTCTCCATGAGCGTCTTGTCGACCACGCCGCCCCCTTCGACCCACAGGCCGAGCCCGGCGTCCGCCCAGACCACCATCGACGCCTGCACGGCGACCTCGATCGCCACCAGGTAGGCCAAGACCTTGTAGACGTTTTTCATCGCATCCTCCCTGTCCGGTGTTGTCGCGAGTCACGTTAGGGAGGGTGACTTGGGGCGGAATGGTGGCAGACTTGGGACGGACTGAGAAGAGGTCAGACCGGTCGTGCCAGTCGATACTGGGTCGGCGTGACGCCGTACGAGCGGGTGAACCAGCGGGTGAGATGGGCCTGGTCGGTGAACCCGGCCTCGACGGCCACCCGGGCCGCCGGATGGCCCTGGGCGAGCAGGCGGCGGGCGGCGCGCAGCCGCAGCTGGCGCTGGTAGTCGCTGGGCGCGAGCCCGTAGGCCGTGCGGAAGGCCCGGTAGACGGCGTACCGGCTGGAGCCGGTCCAGGCCGCGAGGTCGTCGGCGCTGATCGCCTCGGCGTGGCGGTCGTGGATCAGCTCGCGCGCCTTGACGGCCAGCCGCGTGACGGCGGGGGCGCTGAGGGCGGCGGGCGGTCCGGGCGGCGTGCGCGCGGCCAGGTGCACGAGGGCGGCGACGGTGGAGGAGAGCAGCTCGTCGCGTTCGAGCGGGCCGGCGCCGTGCTGCAGCGCGGTGTGCAGCCGGCGCAGCCGCTCCGCGAGCACGGGCGAGCCGAGGACCGGCGCGGCGAACAGGGGCCGCCCGGCGGGGCGCCCGGTCAGGTCCCGGAGCACGTCGATGATCAGGTCCTCGCCGATGTGCACGATCCGGTACGTGAAGCCCAGCTCGTGGGCCGCGTGCCCGTCGTGCACCTCGTCGGGGTTGAACGCCATCACCATCCCGGCCGCGCTCGTGTGCCCGGCGCCACGGCAGGTGAAGGTCTGCGCGCCGTGCTCGGTGACGCCGAAGGAGTAGGTCTCGTGGCTGTGCCGGTGGTAGCGGTGGCGCAGGAAGCTCGCGTACATGGCCTCCAGCGGCATCCCGTCCGCGCGCCAGTAGCTGGTCCACTCCCGGGGCCGACGGCGTTCGCCGGTCATGGCGTCACCATCCGGTCATCGCCGCGCACGAGCGTACAAGACCGGCATGGCGCCCCGGGCGCAGGCTGGATCGCTGCCGCCGCGCCCGTCTCCTCTGTCCCCTGGCGCGGACCGGCGTGTCGCGGAGGTGAACCCATGGCAAGCACTGTAACGAGCGGCACCAAACCGTACCTTCTGCTGGTCACGACGATGCTGCTGTGGGGGAGTGGCTTCGGCGCCTCCAAGGTGATCGTCGACCACCTGCCCCACTCGGTGGTCGCGACCCTGCGCTTCGGCGGCGGAGCCCTGGCGCTGCTGGTCGCCCTGCGGCTCTCCCGGCAGCCCGGTGGCCGGCGGCGGCCGCCGGTGCGCGACTGGGCGCGGGCGGCCGGCGCGGGCGTGCTGGGCGTCTTCGTCTACAACGTGCTGTTCTTCTGGGGGCTGTCCCTGGCTCCCGCGATCGACGGGAGCACCATCGTCCCGGTCATGAGTCCGGTGCTGACCACGTCCTTCCTGCTGGTCATGGGCCGGGAGCGGGCGTCGGCGGCGCGGGTGGCGGGGCTGGCGATCGGCGCGGCCGGCGCCGTGGTCTTCTTCGTGGGCTCGGGCGGGGAGGCGGGCGCGGGCCAGGGCCGGCTCGCCGGGGACCTGCTCTTCCTGCTGAGCGCCGGCTGCTGGGCGGCGTTCACGCTGATGGGCCGCCGCGTGCTCGCCGGCATCGACCCGCTCAAGGCGACGACGTACGCGACGGTGAGCGGGGCGGTACTCCTGGCGATCTACAGCGCGCCGTCGGCCGCCGAGGTCGCCTGGCACGACGTGCCCGCCTACGTCTGGCTGAACGTGGCCTTCGTGGCGCTCGGCCCGACCGCGGTGGCGAACCTGCTGTACTACCGGGGCATCCGCGACGTGGGGCCCGCGTCGGCGTCGATCATGATGTTCGTCGTGCCCGTCGTCGGGACCGCGTGCTCCGCCCTGTTCCTGGGAGAGTCGTTCGGCACCGTGCAGGCGGTGGGCGCCGCCGTGCTGCTCATCGGCGCTGTCCTCGCCGTTACCCAGGGTAGGCTCCCGGCAAGGCGGCGCCGGACTTCGGCGAGTACGCCCGGCATGATGGAGAGTGCATGACGATTTACCGGTTGCCCGCCAACACACCGCGCTCGTTCTACCGAGGCGAAGGGCGCATTGGCACGTTCCGCGGCGTCCGTCCCGCCGATGACCCGTACTTTCCGGAGGACTGGATCGCCTCGACCACGAGCCGGCACGGCGCGGCTCCCGCGGGGCTGACCACGCTGCCCGACGGCCGGTCGCTGGCCGAGGCGATCGCCGCCGATCCCGTGTGGTGGCTGGGGGAGCGGCACGTCGCGGAGCACGGCGCCGACCCGGCGATCCTGGTGAAGCTGCTCGACGCGGGCGAGCGCCTGCCGCTGCACGTGCACCCCGACCGTCGTTTCGCCGCCGCCCACCTGGCCTCGCCGTACGGGAAGACCGAGGCGTGGGTGATCGTCTCGGCCGAGCCGGGGGCTGCGGTGCACCTCGGCTTCGCCAGGGACGTCGAGCCGGGCGAGCTGGCCGGCTGGGTCGCGGACCAGCGGATCGACCGGATGCTCGACGCCACCAACCGGGTGCCGGTGCGGGCCGGCGACGCCATCCTCTGCCCCGCGGGCCTGCCGCACGCCATCGGGGCCGGGGTCCTCATGGTCGAGGTGCAGGAGCCGACCGACTTCTCCGTGCTGCTGGAGTGGGCGGGCTTCGACATTGACGGCCCGGCCGCCGGGCACCTGGGGCTCGGCTACGATCAGGCGCTCGCCTGCGTCGACAGGAGCGGCTGGGGTGAGGAAGGGCTCGCCGAGCTGAGCCGCGCCCGCCGCCCGCCGGCCGACGCCAGGCCCGGGGTCCAGCGGCTCTTCACCGAGCTCGCCGACGAGTTCTTCGCGGCCGAGCGGCTGCGGCCCGATCCGGTCAGCGTGCTGGAGCCGGCGTACTCGGTCGTCGTGATCACGGCCGGTGCCGGCTCCGTCGAGTGCGAGCACGGCGCGCCGCTCCAGGTCGTCGCCGGGGACACGCTGCTCGTCCCGTACGCGGCCGGGAAGTGCGCGCTGCGCGGCGACGTCACGGCGGTGCGCTGCAAACCGGTGTGAACCGACGGGAGTCAGGCGATCCGCGGCAGGTCGGCGAGATGGACCTGCCCGTGCAGCGGCCGTCCCGTGACGAGCCGTTCGACCTCGCCCACCGCGTACTCTCCCAGCGCGCGCAGTTCCTTGCCCCGGGCGCCGCTGACGTGCGGGGTCACCCAGACCCCGGGCGCGGACAGCAGGGGATGGCCCGCCGGCAGGGGCTCGGGGTCGGTGACGTCGAGGATCGCGTTGAGCCTGCCGGACACGCACTCGCCGGTGAGCGCTTCGGTGTCGACGAGCGTGCCGCGGGCGGTGTTGATCAGCGTGGCGCCGTCCGGCAGCAGGCCGAGGCGGCGCTTGTCGAGCAGCCGGTACGTCTCGGGCAGGGCGGGCGCGTGCACCGTCACCAGGTCGGCGCGGCGGCACAGGTCGTCGAGCCCGACCGGCTCGCAGCCGAGCTCGCGTGCCTGCCGGTCGTCCAGGTAGGGGTCGTTGAGCAGCGGCGTCACCCCGAACGGTCTGAGCCGCTCGATCACCAGCCGGCCGACGCGTGAGGCGCCGATGACGCCCACGGTGAAGGCGCCGAGCCCCGCGCGCTCGCCGGGAGCCGGGACGCCGCCGGGGTGGGGGCCGTCCGGCCAGCCGCCCGTGGCGTAGGCGTGGACCCGGCGCGGCACCGACTTGGCGGCCAGGACCAGCATCGAGATCGTGTAGTCGGCGACCGGCACCGCGTTCGCCGCGGCGGCCGACGACACCACGATGCCCCGCCGGAACACCTCGGCGGTGACGTGCTCCTTGACGCTGCCGGCGGCGTGCGCGATGGCCCGCAGCCTGGGCGCGCGCTCCAGCACGGCCGCGTCGATGCGGGGGCACCCCCAGCCGGTGATCAGCACCTCCACGTCGGCGAGCGTCCCCCCGAGGTGGGGGAGCACGGCGTCGGGGGCGTCGACCAGCCCGGCCAGCCGTTCGCGCACGTCATCGGGGAAGAGCTCGCCGAACAACGCGCCGTGCATCGCGAAGGCGGCTCTCACCGCACGCTCCGCAGGCGCCCCACCGAGCTCCTGACCACGATGTGCGTGCCGAGCGTGATCGGCGGCTCGGCCAGCGGGTCCTTGCCGGACAGCGCGAGGCGTACGGCCGCCCGGCCCAGCTCGGCGTGCGGCAGGTGGACGGTCGTCAGCCCGATGTCCTCGGCCGGGGGCACGTCGTCGTAGCCGACGATGGAGACGTCCTCGGGGACGCGCAGGCCGTGCTCGTGGATCGCCTGTACGGCCCCGGCGGCGATCACGTCGGTGGCGGCGAAGACCGCGGTGAAGTCGTCGTGCCCGGCGGCGAGCCGCCGCTTCATGGCCGCGTACCCGCTGGCCCGGTCGAAGTCGCAGGGCACCTCGAGCACCGGGTCGTGGTCGAGCCGGTGGTCGGCGAGGGCCGCCCGGTAACCCGCCACGCGGCTGTCGGACGTGGTGTGGCCGGGGCGCAGCCCCAGGTAGAGGATGCGCCGGTGCCCGGCAGACAGCAGGTGGGCGGTGACCGCGTGGGCTCCTCCCGTGTTGTCGAACCCGACGGTGAGCGCCGGGACCCCCTCGCCGAGCGGCGGCCGGCCGCACAGCACCAGGCGCGAGCCCGAGGAGGCCAGCCCGTGGGCGTAGTGCGTCATGCGTTCGCGGTAGTCGTCGTCCAGGATCACGCTGCCCACCAGGATCACCGCCTCGGCGCGCTGCTCGCGCATCATCCGGACGATGCTGAGCTCGCGCTCCATGTCGCCGCCGGTGGTGCAGATGAGCGACAGGCGACCCTCGGCGGCGGCCTGCTCCTCCACGCCCTGGGCGATGTAGGCGTAGTAGGGCACGGACACCGAGTTGACGACGATCGCCACGGCTCCGGGCGAGGCCACGGACAGGGCCCTGGCCTGGGCGTTCGGCACGTAGTCCAGCTCGCGCACCGCGCGCAGCACCTTGTGCCTGGTGCTCGGCTGCACCGGGTAGTCGCCCGCCAGGGTGCGCGAGACGGTCGCCACCGAGACCCCGGCCTGCTTGGCGACGTCGCGGATGGTGACGCGTTTAGCCGGTCCAGACAACGCGCTCCCCCACGGGTCCGTTGCGGGTGTAGCCGGGCTCGCGGCCGAGCGCGACCGTGACCCTTGATCCAGCGGCATCATTCCACGAGACCTCGTCGCCCTTCACCCGGATATCCGGCGCCTGCGCGGGGGAGTCGCGGCCCAGCCGCACCGCCGAGACGTAGACCGCGGCGCCACCCGGGTGGGCGCCGACCAGGTACGGCGTGGCGGAGTGCGGGCCGATCGCGTTCTCGTCCTGGCGCAGCGCCGCCTGGGCGGTGCGCCAGCCGTGCAGCCCGGCGATCTCGCTCACCAGGCCGCTCACGGGCCCGCTTACAGGGCCGCTCCCTGGGCCACCCGCTGGGCCGCTCACTGGGCCGGTCGCCACTGACGCGGTGAGCCCGGCCAGGGTGACCGCGCACGGCTCGCCGGAGGCGAGGGCGTGACCGCCGTCGCGGACCACGCTGCCCGCCGGGGCGGTGACGCGGTGCACGCGCACCTCCCACGGGCCGTCGAGCACGGAGGCGGTCTCCACGACGACCTCGCCGTCGGCGTAGCGGGAGGCGGCGAAGCCGTGGGCGATGCCGATGCGCTCGATGCGGCGGCGGCGGGTGGCGCGCCCGTCGGGGAGCAGCACGGCGAGATGGTTGTCGACGTTCTCGGCCCGGCCGCCGGGGCCGGTCTCGGGCGCGGTGTGCGTGGAGTAGCCGAGCTTGGCGTAGTGCGGGTCGTCCTTGGCGCTGTCGGGGTCGTTGCCGTCGCTGCCGTGGTTGACCAGGCGGGTGACGCCGTCGGTGCGGTGCAGGAGCCAGCCGGGCGCGGGCAGGGCCAGGGCGAGGTCGCCCTCGCCGGGCGCGGTGGCCGGGGCCGTCCAGACGGGGTGGTCCGGGCCGAGCAGCAGTCCCAGGAAGCCTTTGCTCGCCCAGTACGGCGACGCGGGACCCGAATATCCCTGCGTCGTCGGCAGGTGCGGCCGGTGCCACCCCAGGGTGAGCAGGCCGCGCTCGTCGGGCACGCCGTGGGCGGCGAAGTGGTCGAGCGTGCGGCCCGCCATCAGGCGCGTGGTCCCCGGCCCGACGGGGGAGGCGTCGAAGATCGCGCCGAGCCAGAGCGGGGCCAGGCTCGCCATCCGGTACGTGAGCGACCGGCCCTGGTGCATCGGCGCGCCGTCGGGGGCGAAGAAGTGCCGGTAGCCGTCCAGGAACGTGCGCAGCCGCTCCTTGTGGACCGTGGCGTCGGCGCCTGACATCCTGGCCCACCACAGTGTGTAGAGGTGGATCGCCCAGCCGCAGTAGTAGTCGTAGTTCTGCCCGGCGCCGTCGGTGTACCAGCCGTCGCCGACGTACCAGCGCTCCACGTCGGCGAGGTGCCCGTCGATCTCGCCCTGGTCGTACGGCCCGCCGACCCCGGCCAGGAACTGCTCGACGATCACCTTGAACAGCACCCAGTTGCACGGCCAGGCGCGCTTGCCCACGATCCCGCCCAGCCAGGACACCACCCGCTCCTGGACGCCGGGGTCGAGCCGGTCGAACAGCAGCGGCCGGGTCTCGTGCAGCGCGATCGCGATCGAGGCGGCCTCCACGATCGTCTGGTTCAGATCGGTGATGGCCGGCCAGGCATATTCGTGGCCGGGGTCGGTGCCGTGCGCGAGCCCGTCGGCGTAGCGTTCCAGCAGGCCCGCGGGCGCGCCGGCCGGGTCGCCCGCGAGGCGGAACGCGGCGAGCAGGAAGGTGCGCGCGAACCCTTCGAGCCCGTCGGAGCCGGGCCCCGACCAGCTCGTCCGGCCCGGCAGCCGGTACTGCGCGAAGCCGGGGGAGGCGTACGGCAGCACGGCGTCGAGCAGCCCGTCCGCCGTCTTCACCCAGTGCTCGCGAGGGCGGTCAGCGCGCACGACTACCTCCAGGTAACCGGTTACTCGTCGGCTCGGGCCGAACATACGCACGCGCCACAAGCGCCGTCAAGGGCGGTTCTGTCCGAAGGTAACGAGATGCTAACAACTCCGCCCAGCCGCACGGTGAACCCGCTGCTAAGTCCGGAATTTCGGGAATCTTCGCCGCGCGGACGGGTCTTGACGACCGTGTCAACGGCTTTTAACGTTCAGCGCAACTTGTCGAGTAACCGGTTACCAAGCCATCCGCCCCCAGCCGTTCTTGGAGTCTCGACATGGCCTATCGACCCGATCCCTCCAGCCTCAGCCGTCGCGACCTGATCAGGCTCGGCGGCGGCGCCCTCCTCGTCACCACGTCGCTGTCGGCGTGCACCGCCACCGGATCGCAGGGCGGATCGCAGCCGTCGAAGAGCGCACCTCCGGCCGATCGCCCGCTGGAGGCCCCGATGCTCGCCGACCGGATCAAGGCGGGCAAGCTGCCCCCGCTCGCCGAACGGCTGCCCGAGATGGCCGACCGCCTGGTCGTGGACGGGCCCCAGGGCCTGGGCGGCTACGGCGGCACCTACCACGGCGCCTGCCTCGGCGAGGGCGACGACCCGTGGCTGGAGCGCCTGATCGGCTACGAGCCGATGCTGCGCATGGACCCGGGCGGCAAGACGACGCTCCCCGGCACCCTCAAGGAGGTCGCCGCCAACGCCGACGGCACCGAGTACACCCTGCACATGCGCAAGGGCATGCGCTGGTCGGACGGCGAGCCGTTCACCGCGGACGACGTGATGTTCGCGATCGAGGACGTCTACTTCAACGAGCAGGTCACCCCCACGGGGGTGCCGCCGCTGCTGCACGTGAACGGCGAGCGCGCCAAGGTGGAGAAGGTCGACGACCACACGGTGAAGCTCACCTTCGCCAAGCCCAAGGGCGACTTCGTCGACGGCTGCCGCACCGCCACCTGGACGGGGGCCAACTTCGGCTTCTATCCCAAGCACTACCTGAAGGACTTCCACCCGACGTACAACAAGAACGTCGACAAGGACATGGAGAAGAAGGGGTTCGGCGAGTTCGCGGCCTACTGGGAGGACCGGATCAAGTGGTGGAACAACCCCGAACGCCCGACCCTGCACGCGTGGGTGGTGACCGACCCGCTCAACACCGGCGACCGGGCGGTGGCCGAGCGTAACCCGTACTACTGGAAGGTCGACTCCGGCGGCGCGCAGCTCCCCTACATCGACAAGCTGGAGTTCGCGATCATCCAGGAGGCCGAGGTGATGCTGCTCCAGGGCGTGGACGGCAAGCTCGACTTCCACGCCCGGCACATCAACTCCGACGTGAACAAGCCGGTGCTGGCCGAGGGACGTCAGAAGGGCGGCTACCACTTCATCAAGGTCGAGCCGACCACGATGAACCGGATGATCATTTCCCTGAACCTGTGCCACAAGAACAAGGAGCTGCGCGAGGTCTTCAGGAACAAGGACTTCCGCGTCGGCCTGTCCCACGCCATCGACCGGCAGAACATCATCAACACCGCCTACCAGCGCCAGGGCGAGCCCTGGCAGGCGGCGCCGCACCGCAACTCGGAGTTCTTCGACGAGCAGATGGCCAAGCAGTACACGCAGTACGACGTGAACCTGGCCAACCAGCACCTCGACAAGGCGGGGCTGAGCAAGAAGGACGGCGAGGGCTTCCGCCTGCTGCCGGGCGGCGACCGGCTGCGCTTCTCGCTCGACCTGATCACGCTGTTCCCCGAGTGGGCCAACGCCGCCGAGCTGGTCCGCCAGAACTGGGCGGCGGTCGGTGTCGAGATGAAGGTCAACCCGATCGAGCGCACCCTGTTCTACGACCGCAAGGCGGCCAAGGCCAACGACCACGACGCGAACGTCTGGGCCGGGGACGGCGGCCTGCGCATCGAGATCGACGAGCCGCGCTGGTGGTTCCCCAACGGGGAGGAGTCCAACTACGCCACCCGCTGGGGCATGTACTTCCAGACCCGTGGCAAGAGCGCGGACGGGGAGAAGCCGCCCGCGCAGACGCTGCGCCAGATGGAGCTCTACTGGCAGATGCGGACCGAGCCCGACCAGGCCAAGCGCAAGGAGCTGTTCCGGCAGGTCCTCGCGATCGCCAAGGAGCAGTTCTACGCCATCGGGATCGTCCTGCCCACCGACGGCTACGCGATCGTCAGCAACAAGCTGAAGAACGTGCCGGCCGGCTATCCCGACGCCTTCCAGTTCCTCTCGCCCGGGCTCGTCAACGTGCCGACCTGGTACTTCGGGGCCTGAGACGATGCTGCGCTACCTCGGCAGGCGCGTCCTCGTCCTCATCCCGACGCTGGTCGCCATCTCCGTCATCACGTTCGTGGTGATCCAGCTCCCGCCGGGCGACTACCTGACCACGCTGACCGCGCAGCGGGCCGCCCAGGGCGACGCCGTGCCCACGGGCGAGGTGGCCCGGCTGACCGAGCGCTACGGGCTGGACCAGCCGGTCGTCGTGCAGTACTGGCAGTGGATCTCCAACATCCTGTTCCACGGCGACTTCGGCGAGTCCTTCGACTACGCCCGGCCGGTCACCGCGCTGCTCGCCGAACGGCTGCCGCTGACGATCACGCTGTCGCTGGTCACGCTGATCTTCATCTGGGCGGTGTCGTTCCCTATCGGCGTCTACTCCGCGATCCGGCAGTACTCCGCGGGCGACTACACCTTCACCTTCCTCGGCTATCTCGGGCTCGCCGTGCCGAACTTCCTGATCGCGCTGGTGCTGATGTGGGTCGGGCTCAAGTTCTTCGGCCTGAACGCGGGCGGGATCCTGTCGCCGGAGTACCGAGACGCCCCGTGGAGCCTGGCCAAGGCAGGCGATCTGGTGGCCCATCTGTGGATCCCGATCGTCATCTGGGGCACGGCCGGCACCGCGGGCAACATCCGCGTCCTCCGCGCCAACCTGCTGGACGAGCTGCGCAAGCCGTACGTGGTCGCGGCCAGGGCGCGCGGCATGCCCGAACGGAAGATGACGATCATGTATCCGGTGCGGGTGGCGATGAACCCGTTCTTCTCCACCATCGGCTGGGTCCTGCCCGGCCTGATCGCGGCGGACGCGATCACCTCCAAGGTGCTCAACCTGCAGACCACCGGGCCGCTGATGCTGCGCGCGCTGCTCGCCCAGGACATGTACCTGGCCGGGGCGATCCTGCTGATCAGCGCCGTGCTGGTGGTGGTCGGCACGCTGGTCTCCGACCTCGCTCTCGGCTGGCTGGACCCGCGCGTCCGGCTCAGGTACTAGGAGGGCCCGATCGTGAAGGATGAGACCCTCGCCGTCGCGTCGCAGTGGAAGCTCGTCTGGTGGGGCTTCAAGCGCCACCGGGTCGCGCTGGTCTGCGGCTTCGTCACGGTCGCCATCTACCTGGTGGCGGTCTTCGCGCCGTTCCTCGCTCCCGGCTCCGGCCAGAAGACCAACGCCGACTACACCTACGCGCCGCCGCAGGCGCTGCGCTTCGACACCGATACCGGGCTGTACGTCCACCCGTACACCTTCAAGCAGGACCCGGAGACGCTGGCGCTGTCGTTCGAGGCCGACGAGGGTAAGAAGGTGCCGGTCGGGTTCTTCGTCAGGGGCGAGCCGTACGAGCTGCTCGGGTTCATCCCCTGGGACCGGCACCTGATCGGCCCTTCGAGCGGGGGGCACATGTACCTGCTGGGCACCGACTCCGTGGGCCGTGACCTGCTGTCCAGGATCATCCAGGGCACCACGGTCTCCATGTCGATCGGGCTGGTCGGCGTGCTGCTCTCGCTGGTGCTGGGCATCGTGCTCGGCGGCGTGTCCGGATACGTGGGCGGCCGGACCGACACGGTGATCCAGCGTGTCATCGAGATCATCATGTCGATCCCGACGATCCCGCTGTGGATGGCGCTGTTCGCGGCCGTGCCGGCCTCGTGGAGCCAGCTCGAACGCTACTTCGCGCTCACCGTCGTCATCTCGCTGGTCGGCTGGACCGGCATGGCCAGGGAGGTGCGGGGCAAGTTCTTCGCCGTACGCGGCGAGGAGTACGTGATGGCCGCGACCGCCGACGGCGCCGGGCGCCTGCGCATCATGTTCCGGCACATGCTGCCGTCGTTCACCAGCCACATCATCGCCAACCTGTCGCTGTCGATCCCGTCGGTGATCCTGGCCGAGACCGCGCTGTCGTTCATCGGGCTCGGCCTGCAGACCCCGATGATCAGCTGGGGCGTGCTGCTGCAGGAGGCGCAGAACATCCGGGCCGTGTCCACCGCGCCCTGGATGCTGATCCCCGGCATCGCGGTCGTGGTGACCGTGCTGGCCATGAACTTCTTCGGCGACGGCCTCCGTGACGCGGCCGACCCGTACAAGCACTGACGCGGGAGGACCTCGTGGAAGAGCCGCTGCTCAGGATCGAAGGGCTGCGCACCCACTTCTTCACCTCGGAAGGCGTGCTCAAGGCCGTGGACGGGGTGGACCTGCCGGTGCCGGCGGGCAGGACCGTCTGCCTGGTCGGCGAGTCGGGATGCGGCAAGTCCGTCACCGCGCGCTCGATCCTGCAGCTCGTGGACCGGCCGGGCCGGATCGTCGAGGGCTCGATCCGCTGGAAGGGCGCGACCGACCTGGCCGGGCTCGACCCGGCAGGGGAGGAGCTGCGGCGGGTGCGCGGCGGCGAGATCGGCATGATCTTCCAGGAGCCGATGGCGTCCCTGTCTCCCATGTACACCGTGGGCGCGCAGCTCTCCCAGGCCCTGCGGCTGCATCGCGACCTGACCAGGCAGGAGGCCCGGCAGGAAGGCGTCGCGCTGCTGCGCAAGGTCGGCATCCCCGACGCCGAGCGGCGCTTCGACGCCTACCCGTTCCAGCTGTCGGGCGGCATGTGCCAGCGCGTGATGATCGCGATCGCGCTGTGCTGCGACCCGGCGCTGCTGATCGCCGACGAGCCGACCACCGCGCTCGACGTCACCACCCAGGCGCGCATCCTCGACCTGATGATGGACCTGCGCGCGCAGAACGACATGGCGATCCTGTTCATCACCCACGACCTCGGCGTGGTCGCGGAGATCGCCGACGAGGTCGCCGTGATGTACCTCGGCAAGATCGTCGAGCACGGCACCGTGGCGGAGATCTTCTCCGACCCCCGCCACCCGTACACGCGCGCTCTGCTCCGCTCGATCCCGGAGCTGCGGGGCAGCGGGGCCCGCCGGCGGCTGACCGCGATCCGCGGCATGGTGCCGTCGCTGCACCGGGTGCCGGACGGGTGCCCGTTCCACACCCGCTGCGACCACGCGATCGACGGGCTCTGCGACACCACACCACCCCCGATCAGGAGGTACGGCGAGGCGCACGTGGCCTCCTGCCACCTCGACGAGGTGCCGGCCGAGCCCCTGGCCGCTGTGCTCCAGGTCGCCGAGCGGGCCGCCCCCGCCCCCGAGGCGGCCGGACCCCTGCTCAAGGTCGAGGGGCTGGCCAAGCACTACCCGATCGGCGGCGGCCTGTTCCGCAGGCCGACGGGGGTCGTCCGCGCCGTGGACGGGGTCGATCTGACGATCCTGCCCGGCCGGACGCTCGGCCTGGTGGGGGAGTCGGGCTGCGGGAAGACCACGCTCGGCCGCTGCGTCGCGCGGCTGGCCGACCCGACCGCGGGCCGGATCCTCTACCGGACGGAGTCGGAGGACGAGGTCGATCTCGCCACGGTGACCGGGGCCCGGCTGAAGGAGTTCAGGAGGCAGATCCGGGTGATCTTCCAGGACCCGTTCTCCTCGCTCAACCCCCGGATGACGCTCCAGCAGATCGTCGGCGAACCCCTCAGGACCCACGGCATCGCCTCCGGCGGCGAGCTGACGGACCGGGTGGCGGACATGCTGGCCCACGTCGGGCTCCGACCGGAGTACATGCGGCGCTATCCGCACGCGTTCTCCGGCGGCCAGCGGCAGCGCATCAACATCGCGCGGGCCCTGATCACCGGGCCCCGGCTCGTGGTGGCCGACGAACCGGTCTCCGCGCTGGACGTGTCCGTCCGCGCCCAGATCCTGAACCTGCTCACCGACCTGCAGGAGGAGCTGGGGCTGACGTACCTGTTCATCTCGCACGACCTGTCGGTGGTGGAGCACATCAGCGACCGGGTCACCGTCATGTACCTGGGCAAGGTCGTGGAGGACGCCGGCACGGCCGACCTCTACCGGCAGCCGCGCCACCCGTACACCGAGGCGCTGCTGCACGCCGTGCCGGTGCCCGACCCGGGCCGGCGGCGGGAGCGGCACGCGTACGAGATCGCCGACGACCTGCCCGACCCGGCCGCGCCGCCGCCCGGGTGCCGCTTCCACACCCGGTGCGCGCACGTCCGCGCCGAGCTGTGCCGCACCGACGTGCCCGACCTGCGCGCGTACGGCGAGCGGCGGGCGGCCTGCCACCACGCGGCCGAGCTCACCCTCGCCGGGGTGGGGTCAATGGCACGTGAAGCGGAGGTCGACGGCCGGATGGCCGGGCGGGACGTGTAGCCGCAGGCGGTGGACGGTGTCGGGGCGGCCGTGGTGGTCGCGGGTGGCGAGCGTCTCGACCGTCGCCGCGAACCCGGGATGGTCGAGGGTGACCAGGCCGTCCCAGCTCACCCGGTCGCCGCGCGCCTCGGGGCGGATCCGGCTGATGAACACCTCCTCGACCGGGACGTCGCCGGTGAACTCGTCACGCAGGTCGAGCCGGCCGTCCCGGTGCCAGCGGAAGCGGCGGACCACGGGCGACGGGTAGGCGGAGCTGAGGTCGAGCGCGAAGGTCAGGCCGTCGGGCGTCTCGGCGTACTCCAGCGCCTCGGCGCGCCCGCCGCGCTGGGGGACGCCGCCGACGACCGGGAGCGAGTGGCCCTCCGCCGAGGGGTGCAGGAAGGTGTGGCGCCGGTCGCCGAAGTAGTCCCGCGTGTACTCGCCGGCCCCGAGGTCGTCCAGCACGTTGCGGCCGCCGGCCCTGAGGACGAAGTGGCCGAGGTCGTCGTGGTTGTGCGGCTCGTCGTTGTGCCCGCCCTTGGCCGCGAAGCCGTGGCCGTGCTCCCCCCGGTCCACCACCCAGGCCAGGTCGGGCAGGTAGCTGGTGGTCTCCACCGGCCGTGACGGCACCGGGCGGTACCAGGCGAGCGTCCTGGACAGGTGGCCCCACCGGTAGCAGTGGTCGGCGTGGAAGGAGGGGACGGCGTCCGGCCCGGGGGTGCCGAAACGCTCGGCCAGCCTGGTGAGCAGGCCGGCCGGGAGGAACGGGTCGTCCGTGGTGTCCGAGAACGGCACGTGCCCGCCGTCGGCGAAGCGCACCCGGTGCGGGAACGCGGCCATCGCGGCCACCTTGGGATGGTCGAGCAGATCCTCCCCGGTGCGCTCGCGCAGCGCCTCGGCGAAGTAGACGAAGTAGCCGAACCCGTAGACCCAGTACGCGACGCCTTCAACACAGCCGCCGTCGTCCCCGTACCCGTCCAGGAACCGCCGCATCGCGGCCCGGCACCGCTCAAGCACCGGCTCGGGGTCGTCCAGCACGGCGAGCGCCGCCATCCCGGCGGCGCCCCCGCACACCGCCTCCCAGTTGTTGCCGAACCCCTCCCACTCCATGGGACGCGGGTCCAGGAACCGGTCGAGGACGCGTTTCCGGACCTCGGCGCGGGCCCGCTCGCCGACCACCGGGTCCACCCGACCGGCGAGCTCGGCCAGCGTGTGGGCGGTCTCGCAGGCGAACAGGTCGACGGGCATCGACCGGTGGGCGGGCAGCACCCACGTGTACTCGTCGCAGGTCGCCCACACCACGTCGTCGAGCGCATCCCCAAAGGGATCGAGCAGGGCCAGGGCCGCCAGCCTGGCGCGGCGGCCGAAGTAGCGCCGCTCGTAGCCCAGCCGCTCTCCCGTGCGCCCGTACTCGCGGAAGGCCGTGTACGGCAGGCCGGGCAGCGGCTCGTCGCTCGCCGCGACCTCGCGGATCTCGCGTTCCAGAGCGGACAGCACGGTCCGATCATAAGGAACGGGCGGCCCGCGGCATCCCGCCGGGGCCGCCCGCTTCGCCGGGTCAGCCGCTGGTGAGCGTGAAGCCCTGCTCGGTGCCGAAGGCGGTGATGCGGTCCTGCCACGCCTTCAGCGCGCCGGCCAGGTCGCCGCCGCCGTCGATGGCCTGGCCAACGGTGTCCTTGAAGACGCTGTTGGCGTACACCTGGAACGGCAGGTACTGCCAGCCGGGGTTGACGGCGGCCGAGGCGTCGCCCAGGACCTGGTTGATCTTCTGCCCGCCGAAGAAGTCCTGCGGCGCGTCACGGAAGGCCGGGTCGTCGAGCAGCGCCTTCGTGGCGGGGAACAGCCCGGCCTCGGAGTTCAGCGACTTGACGGCCTCCGGGTCGGAGTTGAGCCACTCGGCGAAGGCGACGGCGGCCGGGATGTTCTTGCTCTGCGGGATGACCGCGACCGACGAGCCGCCGTTCTCGGAGTTCATCGGCTTGGCCGCGTCGAACTGCGGCATCGGGGCGACCGCCCACTTGCCCTTCGTCTTGGGGATGGAGTTGATGATGCCGTTCGGGGCCCAGGCGCCGGTCAGCCAGGCCGCGTACTTGCCGGAGCCCATGCCCTTCCACCACTCGTCCGTCCAGCCGGGCTGCGGGTCCACCAGCTTCTCGCCGAGCAGGGTGGTCCAGGTGCTGACCCACTGCTTGGCGCCGGGGTCGGAGGACAGCGTGACGCCGACCGAGCTCTCGCCCGAGGTCTTGAACGGCGCGCCGCCCGCCTGCCAGATCATGCTGTCCACGCCGCCGGCGTCACCGGGGTCGATGGTGGTGAGGAAGTTGTCCGGGTTGTCGGCCTTGATCTTCTTGGCCGCGTCCACGAACTCGGCCCAGGTGGTCGGGGGCTTGATCTTCAGCTTGTCGAAGATGTCCTTGCGGTAGAACATCGCCATCGGGCCGGTGTCCTGCGGGATGCCGTAGACGCCGCCGTTGATCGCCACCTGGCCCCACGCCGCGGGGGCGAACTTGTCCTTCAACGAGGCGGCGCCGTAGTCCGCCAGGTTGACGACCTGCTTGGCCAGCGCGAACTGCGGGAGCGCGAAGTACTCGACCTGCGCCACGTCGGGCGCGCCGGAGCCGGCCTTGATCGCGGTCTGCAACTTGGTGTACTGGTCGGCGGACTGCCCCGCGTTCACCACGTTGACCTTGATGTTCGGATATTTCGCCTGGAAGCGGGCGACGGTCTTCTCGACCCCCGTGACCCAGGTCCAGAACGTCAGCTCGGCCGGCTTGCTCAGCGCGTCCTGGACGGCCGCCGTCGCGCTCGGGGCGGCGGCCGGTGCGGTGGCGCCCCCTCCAGAACCGCCACCGCACGCGGCCAGCGCCAGCGACAGGGCCGCGGCGACACCGGCGGTCATCGCATGTCTTCTCATGATGTTTCCTCACTCACGGGGGGTTACTGCTTGACGCTTCCGGTGGCCAGGCCCGACTGCCAGTACCGCTGGAGCACCAGGAAGGCGACGATCAACGGCACGATGGACAGCAGGCTGCCGGTCAGGATGAGCTGGTAGCTGGCGTCGCCGGCGCCCGAGGTGCCGCTGTTGGCCTGGGCGTTCCACTGGTTCAGCCCGACGGTGAGCGGGAACCAGTCCGGCGAGTTCAGCACGATCAGCGGCAGGAAGTAGTTGTTCCAGGTCGCGACCAGCGCGAAGAGCAGCACCGTGACGAACCCGGGGGCCAGCAGCCGCAGGGCGATGGTGCGGAAGATCCTGAACTCTCCCGCGCCGTCGATGCGGGCCGACTCCAGGATCGAGTCGGGCACGGCGTCGGCCGCGTAGACCCGCATCAGATAGAGGCCGAACGGGCTGCACAGCGCCGGGATGAGCACCGCCCACGGGGTGTCGACGAGCCCGACCTGGCTGAAGAGCAGGTACGTCGGCACCGCCAGGGCCGTGCCCGGGATGGAGATCGCGCCGAGCACCATCGCGAACAGCAGCTTGCGGCCCGGGAAGTCGTACTTCGCCAGGGCGTACCCGCCGAGGGTGGCCAGCAGGGCGGCGCCGCCCGCGCCCACCACGGCGTAGAGCACGGTGTTGCCGAACCAGCGCAGGAAGATGCCGTTCTGGTAGCTCAGGGTGTCGCCGATGTTGGCGAACAGGTGGAAGTCCCCGCCGAACCAGAGCCCGAAGGTCGAGAACAGGTCGCCGCTGCTCTTGCTGGCGTTGGCCAGCAGCCAGAACAGCGGGAGCACGGCGTACCCGAACATCACCAGCATG
The DNA here is from genome assembly GCF_044593615.1 of Nonomuraea sp. NPDC051941. NCBI lineage: Bacteria > Bacillati > Actinomycetota > Actinomycetes > Streptosporangiales > Streptosporangiaceae > Nonomuraea > Nonomuraea sp. NPDC051941. The sequence goes on along the minus strand of NZ_JBIUCF010000017.1, from coordinate 71,944 downwards.
AGCACGGTGAGGGTGGCGCTCTTCCTGCGGCGCTTGGCGGCGGGGGATCGGTGCGCGCCTGACCGGCGCGTGGCGACCGCGGTCACAGGGTCTGCTCCCTTCTCGCCGTGATGAGCTGCACGGCGTACGCGACCACGACGGTGACGAGGCCGAGGACCACGGCGACGGCGGCCGAGTAGTTGATCTGCTGGCCGTTGAAGGCGAGGTTGTAGGCGTACATGTTGGGCGTGTAGCTGGTCGAGATCACCGCGGGCGCGAGCTTCTGCAGGATGTTCGGCTCGTTGAAGAGCTGGAAGCTGCCGATGATCGAGAAGATCGTCGCCACGAGCAGCGCGGGGCGCAGGGCGGGCAGCTTGATGCTCCAGGCAATGCGGATGGCGCCCGCCCCGTCCATCTCGGCGGCCTCGTAGAGCTCCTCGGGGATGGCCCGCAGCGCGGCGTACAGGATGATCATGTTGTAGCCGACGTACTCCCAGGTCACCATGTTGCCGATGGAGGTCAGCATCCAGGGCCGCGACAGCAGGTCGGGGGCCGTGACGCCGAGCGCGTCGCCGATCTGGCCCACCAGGCCGAACTGGTCGCCGTACATGTAGCCCCACAAGAGGGCCGCCACCACGGCCGGCACCGCGTACGGCATGAAGATCGAGATGCGGAACAGCGACGGCCAGCGCAGCCGGCCGCTGTCGATGGCGAGCGCGCACCCCAGGGCGATGAGCAGCATGACGGGCACCTGCACGACCAGGAAGAGCGCCACGCGGAGCAGGCCCGCCCCGAACAGCGCGTCGCCCAGGGCGCGGGTGTAGTTGGCCACGCCGGAGAAGACCGTGCCGCCGATGAGGCGGTCCTGGAAGAAGCTGAGGTAGATCGCGTACGCCAGCGGCGCGACCACCGCGACCAGGAAGACCACGAAGAACGGCAGGAAGAAGGCGTAGCCGGCGACCCGCAGGCGCAGGAGCGGCCGGCCGAGGCCGGGCCGCGCGGCCCGCGCGGTCATGTCGCGCTCCTCTGCGATGTTCGCGCTGCCACGAATACTGGCACTGAGCTCTCCTTGTCGGGGGCCATCTGCGGCGGATGAGCCGCGCTGCTACCTGCGCCACCGTGGGCCTGCCCGCTGCGGTGGCTGCGATGATCGTGTGTTTACGTAAACATGAAGAAGGTGTCCCGTAGTCTGGAGCCGCCGCAGGATCATGTCAATAGGTAACCGTCAGTTAACATACGTGGCGATTTGGTGGTTTTTTATGTCGATCTCTCGCGGCCATTGACGGCTGGGGCATGTTTACGTAAACATCTGGCGAGAGCATCGGACGATCAGAGGTGGCAGTTGGACGGGACGACCCAGGAATCACCGGCGGGACGACGCTCGCGCAGGCGGCCGTCCATGGCCGACGTCGCCGCGATGGCCGGGGTCTCCAGCCAGACGGTCTCCCGGGTGGTCAACAACCGCAGCAACGTCGAGGAGGAGACCCGCCAGCGCGTGCTGTCGGCCATGCGGGTCCTCGGCTACCGGCCCAACACCGCTGCGCGCGCCCTGGTCACCGGCCAGTTCCGCACCCTGGGCCTGATCAGCTTCGGGCTGTCCAGCTTCGGCAACGCCCGCACCGTCGACGCCGTCACCCGGGCGGCGCAGCGCGCCGGATACACCGTGAACATGATCGCCGTCGAGTCGCAGACCGAGCAGGCCGTGCACGAGGCGTTCGATCAGCTCACGGTGCAGGCGGTCGACGGCATCGTGCTCATCGAGGCGCAGATCCTCGACACCCCGTCGCTCCGGCTGCCGCCGGGCGTCCCGGTCGTGATGGCCGACGGCGACGTCAGCCACCGCCACCCCATGGTGGACACCGACCAGGCCCTCGGCGCCCGGCTCATCACCCGCCACCTGCTCGACCTCGGTCACGAGACCGTCTGGCACGTCGCCGGGCCCGAAGACTCCTACGCCGCGCGGCGCCGGGCCGAGTCCTGGCACGCCACCCTCAAGGAGGCGGGGGCCGCCACTCCCCAGTTACTCTTCGGAGACTGGAGCGCGGCCAGCGGCTACAAGGCGGGCCGCGAGCTGGCGCGGCGGCCCGGCGTGACGGCCGTCTTCGCCGCCAACGACCAGATGGCCCTCGGCGTGATGCGCGCGATGATCGAGGCGGGTCACCGCGTCCCCGAGGACGTCAGCATCGCCGGCTTCGACGACCTCGACGAGTCGGCCTACCTCTCCCCGCCGCTCACCACCGTCCGCCAGGACTTCGACGTGGTGGCCGAGAAGATCGTGGCGCTCATGATCGGCCAGATCGAGACCGGGGCGGCCCCGTCCGCCACCGCTTTCGTCGCCCCCGAGCTGGTCGTCCGGCAGAGCACCGGCGCGCCGCCCCGTACGTGACCCAGAAAGAAGGGAGGAGCGGCGGACCTCGCCCCGACGAGGCCGCCGCGCCGACGATGAACGCCGTTCCTCGCGATGTCAGCCCGGTCCCCGGGACCGCCGGCGCCCCGTCACCGGCCGACCGGCTCCGGCGCCGGCTCGGCGGCGTGGCCTTCGGCGGCGACTACAACCCCGAGCAGTGGCCGGCCGAGACCAGGGCGGAGGACCTGCGCCTCATGGCCGAGGCCCGGGTGAACCTCGTCACCGTCGGCGTGTTCGGCTGGGCCCGCGTGGAGCCGGCGCGCGGCGCGTACGACTTCTCCCTCTTCGACCAGGTCCTGGATGACCTGCACGCGCACGGGATCACCGCCGACCTGGCCACCATGACGGCCTCGCCGCCGCCCTGGCTGGTTCACGAGCATCCCGAGATCCTGCCGGTCACCGCCGACGGGACCGTGCTCGGCCCCGGCGGGCGGCAGCACTTCTGCCCGTCCAGCCCGGTCTACCGCGAACGCGCCGCGCTGCTGGCGGAGCGGCTGGCCGAGCACTATCGCGGCCACCCGGCCCTCGGCCTCTGGCACGTCGGCAACGAGTACGGCTGCCACATCCCCGCCTGCTACTGCGAGGTGTCGGCGGACGACTTCCGCCGCTGGCTGCGCGAGCGGTACGGCGACGACATCGAGGCGCTGAACGACGCCTGGTCGACGGATTTCTGGGCGCAGCGCTACGCCACCTTCGACCACATCCGGCCGCCCCGCGTGGCTCCGACGTACCCCAACCCGGCCCAGCAGCTCGACTACCTGCGCTTCAGTAACGAGGCGCTGCGCGCCTGCTACGACCTGGAGGCGGGCATCCTGCGGCGCGTCACCCCCGACGTGCCGATCACCACGAACTTCCTGGCCGGCCTGAAGGCCGTGGACGTCTTCGACTGGGCGCCCGGGCTGGACGTCGTCGCGGTCGACTCCTACCCCGACCCCCACGACGAGCGGCCGCACCTCGGCCCCGGCCTGGTGTACGACACGATGCGCGGCGCCGGCGGCGGGGACCCGTGGATCCTCATGGAGCAGGCGCCGAGCGCGGTGAACTGGCGGGCCAGGAACGCCGTCAAGCAGCCGGGCCAGATGCGGCTGTGGAGCTGGCAGGCGGTCGCGCACGGCGCCGACGCGGTCCTCTACTTCCAGTGGCGGCAGTCACGGGGCGGCGCCGAGAAGTTCCACTCCGGCATGGTGCCGCACGCGGGCGCCGACAGCAGGGTCTACCGCGAGATCGTGGCGCTCGGCAGGGAGCTGGCCTCGGTGCCCGACCTGGCCGGCACGCGGGTGCGCAACCAGGTGGCGATCCTGCTCGACTGGAACAGCTGGTGGGCGCTCGAGCTCGACTCCCACCCCTCCGACGGCGTGCGTCAGCAGGACCGCCTGATCGACCACTACGGACCCCTGTTCGAGCTCGGCGCGGGCGTGGACGTGGTGCCGCCGTCGGCAGACCTGACCGGCTACCGGCTCGTCGTCGTGCCCAACCTGTACCTGTTGGCGGGCGAGGACGCGCGGCGCGTCTCGGCGTACGTCGCCGGTGGCGGCGCGCTGGTCGTCTCGTTCTTCAGCGGCATCGTGGACGAGCACGACCGGGTCCACCTGGGTGGCTATCCCGCGCCGCTGCGTGAGGTCCTCGGGGTGCGGATCGAGGAGTTCTGGCCGGCGGCCGAGCACGAGACGTTCCCCGTACAGGGCTGCGGTGCGCTGGCGCACCTCGAGGGGACGGCCGACCTGTGGCGCGAGGACCTGCGTCTCACCGGGGCCGAGCCCGAGGTCGTCTTCGACGGTCCCGACGGCCGCCCGGCCGTGACCAGGCACGACTTCGGCGAGGGAACCGCCCGCTACCTGTCGACCCGCCTCGACGAGCCCGCCATGCGGGCGGTCCTCGCGCGGGCGCTCGCCGAGGCGGGCGTCACGCCCGCGGTCGAAGGGCTGCCTCCGGGGGTCCAGGCGAGCGTGCGCGCCGGCGCCGGCCGCCGCTTCCTGATCCTGCTGAACCACACCGGCGAGAAGCACGACGTCACCCCCGGCGGGGAGTGGACCGACGCCCTCTCGGGCGAGGACGTCGAGTCCGTCACGCTGCCGCCCTCGGGCGTCGCCGTGCTCCGGTCCGTGGCGGGTCAGTAGACGAAGGGCCAGCCCGCGCTGTCGTACCCGAGGAGGTTGATCCCCAGCAGGGGCGCGCCGTTGTCGGCGTAGTAGTGGTAGTAGAGCACCTCGGCGTCGCTGTCGGGGACCACCGCCTGGTGGCCCGGCCCGTGCACGCTCCCGTGCCCGGCCAGGACCTGGGTGCCGCCGCCCGAGGTCATGGCGACGCCGTTGCGGTCCACGTACGGGCCGGTGACGCTGGTCGAACGGCCGACCATGATCCGGTAGGTGCTGCTCGCCCCCTGGCAGCAGGCGTCGAACGACACCCACAGGTAGTAGTACGAGCCGTGGCGGAAGATGAACGGCGCCTCGATCGCGGTCGTGCCGGTGCGCTGGGCCAGGCCGGTGATCGAGGTGCCGAGGCGCTTGCCGGTGGCGGGGTCGAGCTGGATGAGCTTGATCCCGGTCCAGAACGACCCGAAGGAGAGCCACCAGCGGCCCTGGGCGTCCACGACGAGGTTCGGGTCGATGGCGTTGTAGTTGCTCGACGAGGTGGTCGAGATGATCATGCCCTGGTTCGCCCAGGAGCCTGACGCGCCCGTGGTGCTGGTGGCCAGGAAGATCGCCGAATTGCGCGAGCCGAACGTCGAGGCCGAGTAGTAGAGGTAGTAGCGCCCGTTGCGGTAGGAGATGTCGGGCGCCCACAGGCTGGCGCTGCCGCCGGTGTACGACGTGGTCCACGGCGCGCCGCCGGGGAAGACCACGCCGGCGTTGCGCCAGGCGGTCCGGTCGGTCGAGGTCTTGATCGTGAGGTTGTCGCCGGTGTGCACCAGCAGGTAGGAGCCGTCGGGCCGCTTGACCACGCTCGGGTCGTGCACGCCGATGTCGCCCGTCACCCGTCCGGGGTTGGGATAGGCCGCCGGGGGAGTGGTCGGCGTGGCCAGGGGCACGGGCTCGGGCCGCACCGCGGCGGCACCGAGCAGGAGGGCGACGAGAGCTCGTTTCCACATGACGTGACCTCGGCGGTGGGGGGCTTGACTGCGACAGTCAGGGTTACCGGTCACATGAGTGGTGTCAAGCACGCCTGCCGCCCTCGCAGGTCGGGCGCCTGAAACTTTCACACCCGACCTGCGCACCGCTCATGACGAGGGCGGCTCGGTCAGCTCGCGCAGGCGGCGCAGCAGCGCGGCCTGGCGGGCATGCGCGCGTACGACCAGCACCAGCGCCCCCGCGACGAACAGCCCTCCGACCGCCAGCGGCAGCCCGAGCCCGGTGCCGCGCTGGACGGCGAAGGCGGCCAGCACACCAGTGGTGGTGAGCGAGGCGGCCAGGCCGAGCCAGGCGGCGATCACCCGGTCGGCGGCGAACAACGGCACCCGGCGCGTCACCAGCCAGCCGCCGTAGCAGGCCCAGGCCAGGCAGAACACGGTGAGCGTCGCGAAGGCCAGGTGCGTGCGTCCCGGCAGCGGCCCGGGCTCGCTCCACCACAGCGCGCCCGCGAACAGCGCCCCGGCCGACCCGGCGGCCAGCGCCACCACCGCCCGGAGCCGCCGCTTCGGCGACAGCGCAGGCTCGAGCCGCTCGATCATCTCTCGCGCCGACAGGCGCGGTTCGTCCTCGGTCATGCCCGGGATCCCTTCTCCTCGAGGTGTTCACGCAGCAGGCGACGGGCACGGTTGAGCCGGGACTTGACCGTGCCGGCGGGGATCCGGCAGATCTGCGCGCAGTCCTCCACCGACAGGTCCTCCAGGTAGAACAGGACGAGGATCTCCCGCTCCAGCACCGGCAGCTCCGACAGCGCGCTCACCAGCTCGGCCCGATCCACCACAGCCTCCACCGGGTCCTCGGCGACCACGGCGCGGCCGGCGAGCTCCTCCCGGGCGTACTGGCTGCGCAGGCGGTCGGTCACCGACCGGCGGGCGATCGTGAACAGCCAGGGCGCGAACCGGGCGGGCTCCCTCAGCCGCGGCAGGCCCCGGATCACGGCCAGCCACACCTCCTGGCTCACGTCGTCGGCCCGCTCGGCGTCCAGCATGCGCCGTACGTACGTCCACACCGGCACCTGCCAGCGCTCCACCAGCTCGGCCAGTGCCGCCCGCTCACCCAACTGGGCGCGGACCACCAGCAGCTCATCGGTCATGTCGTCCTCCCGTCACCCAGCACAGTCGGACGAGAAGCCGGCCAGGTTCACCCTTCGGCCGAAAGTACTACGCTGCCGGCGGCCGAAAGGCGGAACGAGCACGAGCCCTTCCGCCGATGAACCGGCCCCGCCCCCGTTGCCACCATCGAGCCATGACCCCTACGAAGGCGGGCCGCCTCATCCCGGCCGGACTGCCCGTACTCAGCGCCGTCCCCGTGCTCGCGGGCGCCGCCCGCGCGGCCGAGCTGGCCGGCGGCGCCGCCATCCTCCCGGACGGCGCCCGCTTCCACGCCGACCCCGTGCCCGTGATGCTGCACATCGTCGGCGTCACCGTTTACAGCGTCCTGGGCGCCTTCCAATTCGCGCCCGGCTTCCGCCGCCGCAGGCCCGCCTGGCATCGGGCGGCCGGGCGGGTGCTGGTGCCGTGCGGCCTGCTCGCGGCGCTCACCGGCCTGTGGATGACCCTGTTCTCCGACCTTCCCGCCGACGACACCGGACTCCTGACCGTCTTCCGCCTGGCGGCCGGTACGGCTATGGCCGGCTCCCTCGCCCTCGGCTTCGCCGCGATCCTGCGGCGCGACGTAGCCCGGCACCGCGCCTGGATGATCCGCGCCTACGCGCTCGGCATGGGCGCGGGCACGCAGGCGGTGCTCTTCGCCGTCTGGTACGCGGCTACGGGCGGCGATGCCCATACCGTCGCCAGGGCACTGCTCCACGGCCTGGCCTGGGGCATCAATCTCGCCGTGGCCGAATGGGCCATCCGCAGGACAGCTCCCGGTCAGCCGGTCGGTGGGGCGGATCAGCCGTTCGGCGGGGTGAAGGGCTCAGCCGCCGATTCATGACATGGACGGATGTGTGGCTCGCTGCCGGATTGAGAGGCTGACGGCCCCTAGCCAGTCGGAAGGAGCGAGAACACATGCCAGAAGCGAGCGAGGGAAGTACGGGCGCGGCGGTGAGCCGTCGTGGGGTGCTCGCCGGTGCGGGCGCCGCGGCGGTCACCCTGCTGGGCACGGGCGACGCCGAGGCCCAGGCCGCGCCGGAGGCGTACGGGCCGGTGACCGTACGTCCGGGCGACATCCGCTACGACCAGCTGCTGCGCGGCAACAACTTCCGCTTCGTCGGCCGCCCGGACGAGATCCGCGTGGCCGGGTCGACCGAGCAGGTGGTGCGCGCGGTGCAGGAGGCGGTGCGGTCCGGCCGGCGGGTCGCGGTACGCAGCGGCGGTCACTGCTTCGAGAACTTCACCGCCGACTCGGCGGTGCGGATGCTGCTGGACCTGTCCCCGATGGACGCGGTCGGCTACGACGCCGGCCGGCGGGCGTTCTCCGTGCAACCCGGCGCCACCCTCGGTCACGTGTACCGGACGCTGCTCACCGGCTGGGGCGTGACGATCCCCGGCGGCAGCTGCCCCGAGGTGGGCGCCGGCGGGCACTTCGCGGGCGGCGGGTACGGGGCGCTGTCCCGGCGGTACGGCTCGGTGGTGGATCACCTGTACGGCGTGGAGGTCGTGGTGGTCGACCGCGACGGCACCGCCCGCGCGGTCGTCGCCACCCGCGACCCGGACGACCCGAACCACGACCTGTGGTGGGCCCACACCGGCGGGGGCGGCGGCAACTTCGGCGTGGTCACCCGGTACTGGCTGCGCTCGCCCGGCGTCACCGGCACCGACCCGTCGCGGCTGCTGCCCCCGGCGCCGGGGCGGATGGTGCAGCACGTGGTCATCTGGTCCTGGGAGCACATGACCGAGCAGGCGCTCACCGGGCTGATGCGTAACTTCGGGACCTGGCACGAGCGCAACAGCGCGCCCGGCTCCCCTTGCGCCGGGCTGTACGGGCTCCTCCAGCCCTCGCACCGCTCCGGCGGGACCGTCATGCTGGTCGCGCAGATCGACGCGGACCTGCCCGGCGCCGACGACATGGTGACCGGCTTCGTGTCGGCGGTGACGGACGGGGTCGACCTCACCCCGGTGTACGACCAGCGGCGGACGATGCCGTGGCTGCACCGGATGACCTGGCCGGGCAGCGGCGAGCCGGGCGACGTGATCACCCGGCGGTACAAGATCAAGGCCGGCTACCTGCGCCGCTCGTTCACCGAGACCCAGCTGGCGGCCGTCTACCGCAACCTGGAGAACGAGACCGGCGGGCCGGGCGCCGGCATGCTGCTGGTCGGCTACGGCGGGCAGGTCCGCGCGGTGGCGCCCGGGGCCACCGCGATCGCCCAGCGGGACGTGGTCATGAAGGCGGTCTACCAGACCGTCTGGGACGAGGAGAAGAAGGACGGGGCCAACCTCGCCTGGGTCCGCGAGTTCTACCGCGACGTGTACGCCGGCACCGGTGGCGTGCCCGTGCCCGGCGAGGTCAATGACGGCTCCTACATCAACTACCCGGACGCCGACCTGGCCGACCCGGCGTGGAACACCTCGGGCGTGCCCGCGCAGACGCTCTACTACAAGGACAACTACCCGCGCCTGCAGCGGGTGAAGGCCCGGTGGGACCCGCGCAACGTCTTCCGGCACGCGCTGGCCGTCGAACCTCCCCAGGCCGGTTGACCGGCATCCGGGCTAGATTGTCCGCCGGGGGCAGGCGCCGGGGAGGAGGACGCGGATGAGCGATCCGCCGGCACGGTGGTCCGTGGCGTTGACCGTCGGGCCGTACGCGCTGCTGGCGATGCTGACCGGCGTCACCGTGGCCATCAAGGGCTCGGCGGGCGAGTCCCTGATCGTCGACCTGGTGCTGTGCGCGCTGATGGCGGCGTGGATGCTGGGCGTCTTCACGCTCCGTCCCGCCTGGCGCGAGCGGGCGCCGGTGATGGCGGTGTTCTGCGCGGTGCTGATCCTGCTCATGGCGATCCTGGCGATCAGGGACCCGTGGTTCGGGGCCTTCACCCCCGCCGGGTACGTCTACGCCTTCCGGCTCCTGCGCTGGCCGTGGCAGCCGGTCGGCGTCGGCGCGGTGGCGGTGGTGGCGGGCACGGCGCAGGCGTACGGCGTGGACAAGACCACGGTCGCCGGCCTGGCCACCTACGGCGCCGTCGTGGCCGCGAACGCCCTCCCCATGTGCGCCTTCGCCTGGTTCGCCCGGCGCGGCGCCCGGCAGAACGAGGAGCGGGAGCGCGCGCTTCAGGAAGCCCGCGAGGCGAACCGCAGGCTGGCGGCGTCGCTGGCGGAGAACGCGGCCCTGCACGAACGCCTGCTGGCGCAGGCGCGCGACGCCGGCGTGCAGGACGAGCGGCAGCGCATGGCGCGGGAGATCCACGACACCCTGGCGCAGGGGCTGACCGGCATCGTCAGCCAGCTGCGCGCGGCCGAGCACGCCGGCGACGATCCGGCGGCCTGGCGCGGGCACGTCGCCGCCGCGACCAAGCTGGCCAGGGAGAGCCTGTCGGAGGCGCGGCGGTCGGTGCACGCGCTGCGTCCCGAGCCGCTGCGATCGGCCATGCTGAGCGAGGCGCTGGCAGGCGTCGCCGAGCGCTGGTCGGCGCTGCACGAGATCCCGGTCCAGGTCACGACGACCGGTACGGCGCGGCCGATCCGGCCGGAGGCGGAGGCCGCGTTGCTCAGGATCGCGCAGGAAGCCCTGGCCAACGTGGCCAAGCACGCGCGGGCGACCAGGGTGGGGGTGACGTTGTCGTACCTGGAGCACGAGACGGCCCTGGACGTCCGCGACGACGGCGGCGGCTTCGACCCGGCCCAACTCGACAACGCGCTGGACGCCGCCGCCGACGGCTTCCGGGCCGATCGCGGCGGGTTCGGCCTGATCGCGATGCGGCAGCGGATGGAGAGCCTGTCCGGCACGCTGCAGGTCGAGTCGGAGCCGGGCGCCGGCACGGGCATCTCGGCCCGCGTCCCCGCCGAGCGGGCGGAGGTGAGCGCGTGAGCCGCCCAGCCGGCCCGATCGGGCTGCTGATCGTGGACGATCATCCGGTGGTCAGGGACGGGCTCGCCGGCATGTTCGCCCGCGACCCGGAGTTCGAGGTGCTCGGCGAGGCCGCCGACGGGGCCGAGGCGGTCCGGCTGGCCCAGGCCCTGCGTCCGGACGTGATCCTCATGGACCTGCGGATGCCCGGCATGGACGGGGTGAGCGCGACCAGGGAGCTCGCCGAGCGGGGCAGCGAGGCTCGCGTGCTGGTGCTGACCACGTACGACACCGACAGCCACGTGCTCCCCGCGATCGAGGCCGGCGCCACCGGATACCTCCTCAAGGACGCTCCCCGCGACGAGCTGCTGCGCGCGGTCCGGGCGGCGGCGCGGGGCGAGGCGGTGCTCGCGCCGTCGGTGGCGGCCCTGCTGATGAGCCGGGTACGCCGGCCCGCCCCGGGGCCGCTCAGCCCGCGCGAGGTCGAAGTGCTGCAACTGGTGGCGGCCGGAGCCACGAACCGGGAGGCGGCGGCCAAGCTGTTCCTCACCGAGGCCACCGTCAAGTCCCACATGCTGAACATCTACGCCAAACTCGGGGTGAACGACCGCGCCGCCGCCGTCACCGAGGCGTTCAACCGGGGGCTGCTCGTCCCACGAAATCCCGGGTCCTGACGGGTCATCGCCGGATACGGTCTGATCATGCGCGTTCATCGACCTGGATTCGTGGCACTCGCCGTACTGGCCGCGTTGTCCGGTGGGTGCGGTGGCGCCGCGCCGGCCCCTGGTGGGGCGGGCCTCCCGGCGCCGCCGGGCACGGGCAAGGGGCCGCTGGCAGGCAAGGTCGTGGTGCTCGACCCCGGGCACAACGGCGGGAACGCCGCGCACCCCGAGCAGGTCGACCGCCAGGTCGACATCATCACCAAGAGCAAGGCCTGCAACGCCGTCGGCTTCAAGACCGCCGACGGGTACGAGGAGAACGCCTTCGCCTGGAGCGTCACCCAGCACCTCAGGCCGCTCCTGGAGACGATGGGAGCCCGGGTCGTGCTCACCCGGAGCAACGACGAGGGCATCGGCCCCTGCGTCACCGAGCGGGCGGCCATCGGGAACGAGGCCAGGGCGGACGCGGTGGTGTCCATCCACGGCGACAGCGGCAAGCCGAGCGGGCACGGGTTCCACGTGATCACCCCCGGGCTGATCGCCGGGCGCAACGACGAGGTCATCGAGCCGTCCCGCAAGCTCGGGCTGGCGATCCGCGACGCGTACCGGGACGGCACCGGCATGCCGTACGCGAACTACCGAGGCGAGGACGGCCTGCGGTCCCGCACCGACCTGGGCGGGCTCAACCTGTCGACGCGGCCGGTCGTGTTCATCGAGTGCGGCAACATGCGCAACGCGGGCGACGCCGCCAAGATGACCGACGTCGCCTTCCGCAAGCGCATCGCCGACTCGCTGGCGAACGGGATCAAGAACTATCTCACCGGCGCCTGACCGAGTCGCGGCGCCGGTCAGTACGTGGCGGGCAGCTGGGTGGTCAGGCCGGCGGTCACGGCGAACGAGACGGACGTGACGCTCGCGGTGGCGGCGGTCAGGCCGGTGGCGGTGGCGCGCAGGGTGATGGTGCCCGGCGTGCGGGAGGCCCGGATGAAGACCCGGTTCACCCCGGCCTCGGTGTCGAGGTAGGGCTTGTGGACGCTGCCAGGTATGCCCGGGTTGAAGCCGCCCAGGAAGGCGGCCGGGCCGGTGAGCGTGAAGTCGACCCGGGCCTGGTGGGTGGGCATCCGGCGGCCCTGCGCGTCCACGGCCTCGACGTCGAAGAAGGCGATGTCGCTGCCGTCCGCGCGTAATCCGCCGGGCGCGGTGCGCGGCGTCAGCCGGAGCGAGGTGGCCGCGCCGGTGGTCGTCTTGGAGGTGCGGACGATCTCCTGACCGGCCGCGTCGTAGCCGACGGCGGTGATCGTGCCGGACTGCCAGCCGACCCCGGCGAAGGAGTACAGGAAGTCCTGGGTCGCGGAGGTGTCGTCGCCCACCTGGGCGCCGTTGACGAGCAGCCGCACGCGGCGGACGTGGGAGGAGGCCATGACGTACACGGTTTTGGCGGTGCCGGCGGGGTAGGTCCAGTGCCCGATGATGTGGATGTCCGGGGTGGGGCTCTGCATGACGCGGAAGGTGTGCAGCGACTCCTTGGGGATGCGGACCGCGTCGACCCGGCCGGACAGCCGGGCGCACTCCCAGTTGTACTGGCGGCCGTGCTGGTTGGAGTCGGCCCAGACGAGGGCGGCGGCCCCGGAGTAGCGGCGATCGCCGGGCCCCTGGATGCGCTGCCCCCAGAACTCGTAGCGGGTGGCGGCGGCGTGCGGGCCGGCGAAGTCCTCGGAGGTCAGGTGGTAGGTGACGTCCGGGCCGGTCACGTAGCCGAAGTCCGGGGGAGAGTAGTTGTCCCAGACGCGCCGCGGCGCCTCGTCCCGGGTGTACTCGCACTCGATGATGGGCTTGCGGTCACGGGCGTAGGCCGAATAGTGCCGGTTGAGCATGGTGCCGACGTATTCGGCGGCGTCCACCGCCGCGGTCCCGCCGTACGCGGAGTCGTCGGAGATGGCGCGGCAGCCCATCGCCCGGCCGCCGTTCGGGTCCCAGGTCTTGCGCAGATCGGTCATCTGGCGCATGTGATCGGCGGTGATCCAGTTGTTGCCGGCCTCCCAGAACAGGATGCTGGGGCTGTTGCGGAAGTAGATGAGCACGTCGCGCATGAGCTCGACCCGCTGCTCCCACTGCCGGCCGGTGGCGTCGGACTCCTTGTCGCCCGCGGGCTGGACGGAGACGATGCCGTACCGGTCGGTCATGCGGATGTTCGCGGGGGTGGTGGCGACGTGCATCCAGCGGATCAGGTTGGCGTTGCTGTCGCGGATCATCTCGCCGTCGAGGTGCGTCATCCATTCCGGCACGGCCCCGCCGATGGCGGCCCACTCGTTGGTGGCGCGGACGGCGTAGCCGGTGAGGAAGACGTGCTTGTCGTTGATGTGGACGCCGCCGCCGCTGGTCCCGCCCTTGAACTCCGCCTTCCGGAATCCGGTGACGATCGGGTACGCGTCCAGCACGGTACCGCCCTCCGAGAGGACCACCTCCACGGTGTAGAGGTACGGCCGGCCGGGCTCCCAGAAACGCAGCTGGCTGATCCGCTGCGACAGCTTGACGATCTGCGTCTGCCCGGCGGCCAGCGTGACCGGCGATCCGGTGATGGTGGCGCGGACCTGGCCGTCGGCCTGGACGACGTTCGCGGAGACCGTGACGGTGCGGGCGGAGGTCTGCTCGTTGCGGACCTGGGCCTCGACGTTGACGGTCGCCGTCGCGCCGGAGACGTTCACGACGCTCGGGTAGACGTACGTGCCGACGGTCCGCAGGTTGGTGTAGAGCGGCAGCGTGAAGTACGTCCTGGGCAGCACGTACATGCGCACGCTGCGGGTCAGCCCGCCGTAGGTGGGGTTGAAGTCGCGGGTGTCCCACTGGAAGGCCGTGCCGGTGGACTGCTCGGGCCGCCATTTGGTGTTGTCGGCCTTGACCGCGATCACGTTCTCGGCGCCGAAGAGCACCTGGCCGGTGATGTCGAAGCCGAACGGCGTGACGCCGTACTCGTACAGGCCCACCTGGGTGCCGTTGACGTAGACCGTGGCCGCCTGCCGGACGCCCTCGAACTCCAGCAGCACCTTCTGCCCGGCGTGCGCGGCCGGGAGGGTGAACCGTTTGCGGTACCAGACCGGCTGCATCGCGACGGCGGACTCGCCGGAGCTGGTGATGTAGTTGTCGAAGGAGTCGACGTCGTTGAAGGTGTGCGGGACGCTCACGGCCGCCCATGCCGAGTCGTCGAATGAGGGCGCCTGCGCGTTCGCCACGTCCTGCTTGATGAACCGCCAGTCCGGGTTGAGGTTGTAGACCACGCGGCCGCTCGCCGTCGCGGCGGTCGCCTCGTCGGCGCGGGTGAGCCCGGCGGCGCCCAGCGCCAGGGCGCCGGCGGCGGCCAGCACCGTCCTCCTGCGCACGCCGGAGGCGGGTTCGATCGCTTGTCCCATGGGGCTTCTCCTGCCGGGTCAGACGTTGAGGAATCCGTCCATGGCGGCGGTGGGCCGCAGGGTGGCGGGGTCCCACGCCCCGCTGCCGTAGGTCGCGAACGGCGAGTAGACCTCGGGCTCCCAGTAGAACGTGCCGAGGCCGCCGAAGCTCTTCAGGCCGGTGATGAAGGCGCGGAGCGAGTCGCGTACCTGAGTGGGCTTGTTCAGCGGCCCGCCGTACTCGACGTGCATGACCGGTTTGCCGTACGTGCTCTGGATGGTGTGCATGTTGTCCAGCACCGGGGCCACGTTGCCGCCCTGGGCGTAGGAGGACAGGCCGGTGATGTCCCACCGGCCGCCGTTGTCCCGGTAGGCGTTGAGGAAGTTCTGGACGCTGCCGAGGTTCTGCGGCTGGGCCAGGTGCACCAGCACGGGCGTGGCCGGGAAGACGTGCTTGACCATGTCGTAGGCGGCGTTGAGCAGGCCGGTCATCTGGGCGGGGCGGCTGATGCTCCCGACCGGCTTGCAGATGCCGGAGTTGGTCTCGTTGCCGATCTGCACCCATGCGGGCGTGACGTTGTTGTACTTGATCACGTTCATGGTGTGGTAGACGTAGTCGTACATCGCGTCCAGCATCTGGCTGTAGCTCATCGAGGCCCAGGCGGCGGGCGGGTTCTGCACCCCGACCGAGTTCCAGGTGTCGCCGAAGTGATAGTCGACGAGCACGGACAGCCCCGCGTTCTTGCAGCGTACGGCCATCGCGGCGGTCTCCTCGACGGCACAGTGGCCGTGCACCGGGTCGCCGGAGGGGTTGACCCAGGTCCGCAGGCGGATCGCGGTGATGCCGTACCCCTTGAGGATGGTGAACAGGTCCTGGGCGGTACCGGCGCCGTTGCGCCAGCTCCGGCCCTGCGCCTCCATCTGCGGCATCCAGCTGATGTCGGCGCCCTTGACGAAGGTCGCCGCCTGAGCCTCCGGCGTTCCCGTGCCCGCGCCCAGTGCGAGCGCGCCGGCGCCGAGGAGGACCGCCCGCCTGCTCAGCCCAGCGGGTACGGACGTGCGCATGTCTGCCATGACCGACTTCCCCTTCCTAGGGTTAAAGCGGTTTAACCGTAAGAATCCAGTCTGGGAGCGTCAAGGTCGGCTGTCAGTGACGTGGTGGGAGCGGGGAGACGGGCCTGCTGGGCCGGGGATGCCCGCTGAAAGTTTCATGCCGCGTGAAAGCGTTTCCGCGCTCACAGAGCCCGGACGCGGACGTCCCGGAGCGCGCTCCGCACGAAGCTCTCGTCGCCCGAGGCGGCCAGGTAGAAGCCCGCGCGGCAGGCGCTGCCCGAGATGGCGTGGCGCGGGTCGAGGACGACGGACGCCGGGCCCTGCCGTTCGCAGTCGGGGTCGTGTCGGCCGACGGGGGCCAGCACCAGCATGCGGCGGCTCAGCCCGCCGAGCCACAGCTGCGGGCCGACGAGCACGCCGTCGCGGATCTCGCCGGGGCGCGACAGGCGCAGCGGCCCGCCGGCCGACAGGGTGAGGAAGCCGTCGGGGGTGAGTGTGCCGCGCAGGTTCTGCGCCCAGGCCCGCCGCTGCTCGAAGGTCATCCCGGCCCGCTCGTCCTGCAACGCGACCCGCCAGTCGCCGAACGCGAACAGCAGGACCGGGCCGGCGGTGTCCACCCCGAGTGGCCCGGGCCAGAGCGTGACGTCACCGGTGAGGCGGCGGATCATCGGCCGGCCGGCGGCGGTCTCGGCCTCGCCGTACAGCGGGGCGGTCAGGGAGCGGAACTCCCCGCCCCTCCCGGCGCCGGTGAGGGTGCCGCTGGTGTACGGCCGGGCCCCCAGCGAGGCCAGGTTCAGGCCGGCCGGGTAGGTCACCTCCGCCCGCGACGCGTCGGGGAACGTGACCCGCAACGTCCTGGTCCCGCCCGTCCCGCTCGCCTCCGGGTAGACGGCGTTGGGATTCACGGTGACCGCCTCGCGCACCGGCTTCGGTTCCGGCGGCTCCGGCGCGGGGCGGCTCGTGTCCCGGCTCGTGAGAATCCCGATGAGCGACCCGATGAGCGACCCGATGAGCGACCCGATGAGCGACACCGCCGCGAGAGCGACCAGCACCGCGATCCCTGCCCGGCGTGGCCTGCGCGGGCCCTGCTCGATGATGTCGACCCGGCCCGCGGTCATCGGCCTTCCTCTGTCGTACGGCTGTCCCCACTCAGTTCAGACCATCGGCGGGTGCGACGCCACGCCGGGCACGGGAATGTGATCCAGCGCACTATTCCCGTTAACTTCTCTGACGGGCGAATGTCGGTTTGATCGACATACTGTCGGCGAGGCCGCACCCCCTCAAGGAGGTTTCGTCGATGGAACGCCGTAATTTCCTGCGCGCGACCGTGCTCGGCGCGGGCACCGTCGCCTTCTCCGGCAGTCTGTGGCAGGGCGCCGCCCTGGCCGCACCGGCGCAGAACGCCCCCGGTCCCTACGGCCCGCTGCAGGCCGCCGACGCCAACGGCATCCAGCTTCCGGCCGGCTTCACCAGCCAGGTGATCGCCCGCTCCGGCCAGTCCGTCCCGGGCACGTCCTACACCTGGCACAACGCCCCTGACGGAGGCGCCTGCTTCGCCGACGGCAGTGGCTGGATCTACGTCTCCAACTCCGAGATCAACCCCGGCGGCGGCGCCTCGGCCATCCGTTTCGACTCCGGCGGAGCCGTCACCTCGGCGAACCGGATCCTGTCCGGCACCCGGCAGAACTGCGCGGGCGGGAAGACGCCCTGGAACACGTGGCTGTCGTGCGAGGAGGTCAGCCTGGGCTTCGTCTACGAGACCTACCCGTTCGACGGCACCGCCGTGCAGCGGCCCGCGATGGGCCGCTTCAAGCACGAGGCCGCCGCGGCCGACCCCGTACGGCAGGTGATCTACCTCACCGAAGACGAGACCAACGGGCGTTTCTACCGGTTCGTCCCCACGACGTGGGGCGACCTGTCCTCCGGCACCCTCCAGGTGCTGGTGGCGGGATCGGCCACGTCGGGCTCGTTCACCTGGGCGAACGTCCCGGACCCGGACGGCTCGCCGACGGCGACGCGCAGCCAGGTGTCCGGCTCCAAGTCGTTCAACGGCGGCGAGGGCTGCCACTACGCCGACGACACGGTCTGGTTCACCACGAAGGGCGACAACCGGGTGTGGCAGGTCAACCTGACCGGCAACACCTACGAACTCGCCTATGACGACAGCCTCGTCAGCCCCGGCACCCCGCCGCTCACCGGCGTCGACAACGTCACCGGCTCCACCTACGGCGACCTGTACGTGGCCGAGGACGGCGGCAACATGGAGATCTGCCTGATCACTCCCGACGACAAGATCTCCGCGTTCCTGCGGATCAGTGGCCAGAGCTCGTCGGAGATCACCGGCCCGGCCTTCAACCCCGCGGGCAACCGGCTGTACTTCTCCTCCCAGCGCGGCACCTCGGGGTCGTCGTCCGGCGGCATCACCTACTGCGTGACCGGCCCGTTCCGGACCTGACCCGGAAAAGGCGGAATGGGTCGCCGGAGTGATCCGGCGACCCATTCATGTCAGCCGCGCGGGTTCCAGCCGGTGACGTCGACGTCCAGCCCGAGGCGGCGAGCGATGTCATCCCACTTCACATACTTGAAGTCGGTGTTCTCGCGCACCTCGCCCTCCGGATCCGTCGCCTCGGGGGTGTTGGCGCCGTCGTGGGTGACGAACAGGCCCTTGGGGAACCGGCGGCCGAGCGGCACGTTGATGACCATCGTCCCGTCGCTGCCCTGCACACCGTCGATGCCGCCGCTCTCGCCGACGCGGAAGGAGCCGAGGTAGGCGTTGTCACCTCTGCGGTCATAGACGGCGAAGGTGTCGCTGCCCTGGCTGGAGGCGATCAGGTAGCCCTTGCCGTCCTTGCCGTAATAGATGGTCAGGCCCTCGGCATCCGCCGTCAGGTTGTCGCCGCCGTATCCGGGGTCGGCTCCGGGGGCACACTCCTCGGTGGCGGGGTCGTAGGTGGCCGGTACGCCGTACTCGCGGACACGGTCGACCAGCTTCGGTGAACCGGTGAGATCGCCGGAGATGCGCCAGATGCCGACGTCCTCCTGGGCCGCGTAGAGCGTGCCGGTCTGGGCATCGACGACCATGCCTTCGATCTGCGGGCCCACGCCCGGCTCGTCGCACGGGCTCCAGCTCTGGCCGTTCGGAAGGGTGAAGCTCGACGGGAGATCGATGGTCCGGAGCGTCGTGTAGCCGATCTTGCCGCCGGGGGCGTCGGTGAGCTTCAGCAGCGCGAGCCGCGTGGTGTGCCGGCGGCTGACCAGGACGTAGGTGCCCGAACCCCGCTTCCACGTCGCGAGGCCGTACACGGTCTCGGCGTCGTTCACCTCCGCCTGGGTCGCGTTGAAGACGAACGGCGCGGCGGGGTCGGTGACGTCGGTGAGCGGCTGCCGGTTCTGGCCCGCCTTCGCCGGATTGATCCGGTAGACGCGCAGCTTGTCGGAACCACGGTCGGAGGCGACGAAGACGTCCGACCGGCCCGCCTTGGACGCGTGCCCGTAGACGACGTCCACGTTGTTCAGCCGGCCCGGCTCGTCGTCCTGACCCGGCGCGGCCGGTGCGGGCAGGTGCTGGAGCTGCCTGCCGTCCAGGTCATAGAGGTACAGACCGCCCTCCTTGGCGGTGGTCGCGATCAGGCTCTCCGCCGGAGAGGTGGGGTGGACCCAGATCGCCGGGTCGTCGCCGTTGGCATTGCCGCCGGCCTCGTCGTCGAACAGCGGCGGGGTCTCGACCCGCGGCTCGACGGCGGGCAGGTCTTGCGCGGTCGCCGGTGGGACCAGGGCACCGAGCAGGCCGATCGTCAGCGCTGCGGACGCCAGCGAGGTCAGGGGGCGCATCGACTTCTCCTCATCAAGGAACCTTGCTGCCTTGATCCTCATGAGCGAAGCCGACCGGACCATGAACCGAACCGGAACTTCCGCCCAAATCGAGGCGCGAGTCGCAGGGGCGCCCGTCAGGGCTCGCGGGTGACGGGCGCGAGCCACATCCCGACGAGCGCGTCGATCAGGCCGGTCGCGGCGTCGTGCCAGGTGGAACGGGGGGTGGGGGCGCCTTCGGCGAGCGCGCGTTCGCGGTCGGCGCACGTGAGCACGATCAGCTGGCGGGCCATGTCGCCGCGCTCGGCCCGCACCTCGGCGGGCAGCTCGGGCAGGCACCGGTTGAACCCCTCGACGGTCTGCCGCAGCGAGGGGGAGGAGCGGGTCTCGTCACCCATGATCGCGCGGAGCGCGGGGTCGGTCATCACCTGGGCGACGAAGCGGGCGTACCAGGTGGGGGAGCCTAGGTCCGCCAGATGCTCGGTGACCGGGCGCACCATGCAGGCGACCCAGTCGCGCACGTCGGCGGAGTCGCCGAGCTCGGCCACCATCCGCTCGCGGATCCGCTCGACCGGCTCGGCGTGCTTGCGGGCGATCGCGCGTACGAGGTGGGTCTTGGTGCCGAAGTGGTAGCCGACGGCGGCGTTGTTGCCCTGCCCGGCGGCCTCGCTGACCTGACGGTTGGAGACGGCGAGCACGCCGTGCTCGGCGAACAACTGCTCCGCCGCCGCGAGAATCCGCTCGCGGGTCACTCCGGCGCGCTCGGCGCGTACGGTCTTGCCGGTCATCGGCACCACCGTACCGGAACGTCACGCCTGCTCACGAGGACCTCCTTCGGGGGCCTGACCGTCGGTTGTGTTCAGTAAATCGACGCTGTTAGCCTTAAGTCAAGCGACTGATTTACTAATACCTCGTCGTTTGCTTCCCTCAACCCCGCAACGGAGACCTCGCATGGCCAACATCCCCGCCCGCCGCGCCCACGCGGCCGACCCCCCGCGGTCGAGCACCTTCGTGGTGGTGCTCGCCTTCGCCGGGATCGTGGTGTCGTTGATGCAGACCCTGGTGATCCCGCTGGTTCCCGAGCTGCCCAAGCTCCTGGGAGCCCCGGCGTCCGACACCACCTGGGCGATCACCGCCACCCTGCTCGCCAGCGCGGTCGCCACACCGGTGGTGGGACGGCTGGGCGACATGTTCGGCAAGCGGCGCATGCTCCTGCTCAGCCTGATCCTGCTCGTCGCCGGGTCGGTCGTGTGCGCCTTCAGCGACTCCCTGACGCCCATGATCGTCGGGCGGGCCCTGCAGGGCCTGGCCTCCGGCGTGATCCCGCTCGGCATCAGCATCATGCGGGACGAGCTGCCCGCCGAACGGCTCGGCTCCGCGACCGCGCTCATGAGCGCCTCGCTCGGCGTGGGCGGCGCCCTGGGCCTGCCCGCCGCCGCCCTCATCGCCGAGAACGCCGACTGGCACGTGCTGTTCTGGACCGCGGCCGGGCTCGGCGCCGTGGCCCTGGTCCTGGTGCTGGCCCTCGTGCCCGAGTCCGCGGTGCGCAGCGGCGGGCGCTTCGACCTGGTCGGCGCCGTCGGGCTGTCGGCCGCGCTGGTGTGCCTGCTCCTGGCGATCTCCAAGGGCGCCAGTTGGGGCTGGGGCGACCCGCTCACGATCGGCCTGTTCGCCGCGGCGGTCGTGGTGCTGCTGCTGTGGGGCTGGTGGGAGCTGAGCACCCGCGAGCCGATGGTGGACCTGCGCACCACCGCGCGGCGTCAGGTGCTGTTCACCAACCTCGCCTCCACCATGATGGGCTTCTCGATGTTCGCCATGTCCCTGGTGCTGCCGCAGTTGCTGCAGCTGCCGGAGGCCACCGGCTACGGACTGGGCCAGTCGATGCTGGCGGTGGGCCTGGTGATGGCGCCGTCCGGCCTGGTGATGATGGTGCTGGCGCCGCTGTCGGCCCGCCTGTCCGCGGCCAGGGGACCCAAGGTCACCCTGATGATCGGCGCCGTCATCGTCGCCGCCGGTTACGCGCTCAACATCGGGCTGATGTCCGAGATCTGGCACCTCGTCCTGGTCTCCTGCATCATCGGGGCCGGCATCGGATTCGCCTACGCCTCCATGCCCGCCCTCGTCATGGGGGCCGTGCCGGTGTCCGAGACGGCCGCCGCCAACAGCCTCAACACCCTCATGCGCGCCGTCGGCACCTCCGTCTCCAGCGCCGTGGCGGGCGTCGTCCTGTCGCAGATGACCACCACGTTCGGCCCCGTCGCCCTCCCCTCCGAGGACGGCTTCCGCGTCGTCATGGGCATCGGCGCCGGAGCCGCCCTCCTCGCCTTCGTCCTGGCCGCCTTCCTCCCGCGCCGGAGCGCCGCCGCCCCCACCACGGCGCACGCCGCCGCCCCGGCGCCTTCCGCGCACGGTTCCGCGCACGGGCCAGCGCACGTGGATGAGCCCGCGTACGCGCCGGTGGGCACCGCCTGGACGGACGCGCCGGACGGCGGCGTCGAGATCCGCGGCATCGTCAGCGGCGACGACGGCCACGCGGTCGGCCACGCCACGCTGACGCTGATCGACTCGCGTGGCCACCAGCTCTCCCGGGCCGTGACCCTGGCCGACGGCGGGTACGCCATCTGGACGCCCGGCATGGGCACCTACGTCCTGATCGCGTCGGCCGCCGAGCGCGACCCGCAGGTGGCCACCCTCGTCGTGGGCGACCGGCCGGTCGACTTCAACCTGATCCTCACCGGCTCGAACAGGCTGACCGGAGTGGTGCGCGACCTGGAGGGCAAGCCGGTGTCCGGGGCGGTCGTCGTGCTGACCGACGTCCGCGGCGAGGTCGTCACCACGGGTGCGACCGACGGGGAGGGCTCCTACAGCCTGTCCGGCGTGACCTCGGGCGGCTACACGCTCGCGGTCAGCGCGGACTCCTTCCGCCCGGCCGCCGTCCCGGTCGAGGTCGCCGGCGCCGGCCAGACCAGGCAGGACGTCGAGCTGCGGCCCGGCGCCCGGATCCGCGGCACCGTACGGGTGGGCGACGGCGGCCCGCTGAACGACGCGCGGGTGACGCTGCTGGACGCGGCCGGGAACGTGGTCGGCACCACGACGACCGGCGAGGACGGCGCGTACGCCTTCGCCGACCTGACCGGCGGCCAGTACACGCTCATCGCCACCGGATACCCGCCCGTGGCCGACACCGTGAGCATCAACGGCCGCGACGACGACGACCGCGACCTGTGGCTGGTCCACGCCGACTGACACCCGACACCGCGACGACTGCTCGAAGGGACGAGCAAGGAAAGCAGGGAGAGCAGGAGCACCATGTACACCAGCCAAGAGCAGGCCGGGCGGAACGCCACGGCGAGCCGGCAGACCGAGCGGAGCGCTCCGGCAGGTCGGCAGGACGAGCGGAGCCCTCAGAGCGCCCCGGCGGGCCGGCAGGGCGAGCGGGGCACTCCGGGGGACCGGCAGAACGCCCTGGCCGCCCGCCGGGGCCTGCACGCCCTGATCCGCACCAAGGACGGGTGGGCCGTGCAGCACGCGATCGTCACGGTGACCGACCTGACCGGGCAGCAGGTCGCGCGGGCCGAGGCCGACGCCGAGGGCGTCGTGTCGACCGGCCCGCTGACGCCCGGCGTCTACACGGCCGTCGCCACCGCGGCCGGATATACACCAGCCGCGATGACGGCCATCGCGACCGGGTCCGGCGCCGCCGAGCTGGGCACGGTGGTGCTGGCCCGGCAGGGCGGCGTCGACCTGCCCCCACCCGGGATCTGGACGCTCGACCCGGCCCACTGCACGATCGCGGCGACCGCCCAGCATCTGGGGCTCAGCACCGTACGGGGACGGTTCACCCAGTTCGCCGGGCGGATCGAGGTCGGCACGGACCCGGAGACCTCGTCGGTGGCCGCCGACATCGTGGCCGCCTCGATCGAGACGGGGAACGGCACCCGCGACGACCATCTCCGCTCGGCCGACTTCCTGAACGCCGCCGCGTACCGGATGATCTCCTACCGCAGCACCGGGCTCACGCCCGCGGGCCCCGACCGGTGGATCGTGCACGGGACGCTGACGCTCGCCGGGGTGCAGCGGCCCGTCGACCTCGACCTGGCCTACCTCGGCACCGGCCCCGACCCGTGGGGCGGCCTGCGGGCGGCGTTCCGGGCCGAGACGGAGCTGCGCCGCGAGGACTTCGCGATGACGTACAACCAGGTCGTGCGGGCCGGGGTCAACCTGATCGGGTCGACGCTGAAGGTGGAGCTGGACATCCAGGCCGTGCAGGGGGCGTCCCTGCCCTAGGCGAGAGTTTCCCGGGACCGGCGGTACCAGGCAGGCAGCCAGACGACGGACGGGCTCGCGGACCGTGCGGAACCCCCGGCGATGGTCGGTTCCGTCGCCTACACCAGGCCGAGGTCGCGCAGGCTCTGCGCCGTCTGCACAATCGTCGTCTCGGCGGGCCGCGGACGCCAGCCGAGCTCGCTGCGGGCCCGGTCGTTGTGGATGATCGGCCGGGGCGGGTCCTCCCCCGGCACCTCCTGCGTGGGTACGCGTGCGCCCGCCGGGCCGAGCCCTCGGCGCAGGATCTGGGCCACCTCCAGGAAGCTCAGCGTCGCGCCGTCGGCGACGGCCAGGAAGCGCTTGCCCGCGGCTTTGGGCTCCGCCATGGCGCGAAGGTGCAGGTCGGCCACGTCGCGCACGTCGACGACGCCGAAGCGCTGGCGGGGCGCGAGGCTCATCGTTCCGTCGAGCATCGCCTTGATCAGCTGCGTCGAGGAGCGCAGGCCGGTCGTGAGGGTGGGCCCGAAGATAGCGGTCGGGTTGACCACGACGAGTTCGGTGTCGCCGCCGTCGCGCTCCATCAGGGCCCATGCGGCCCGCTCGGCGATCGCCTTGGAACGCGGGTATGGCGCCAGGCCCGGCGTGTCGGGATCGGTCCAATCGTCTTCGGTGAACTCGGCGCCCGGCTTGGGCGTGTATCCGACCGCGGCGAAGGACGAGGTGAGCACGACGCGCCGGGCACCCGCGTCGCGCGCGGCACGCAGCACCCGCAACGTGCCCTCCCGGGCGGGGACGATCAGCTCGTCAGGGTTCTCGGGCTGGGTGACCGGGATGGGCGAGGCGACATGATGAACCTCCTCGCAGCCGGCCACCGCGGCGGGCCAGCCGTCGTCGGCCATCAGGTCGGCGGTGACGATCTCCAGGCCGGCGTCGTCGGCGTCGCCGCGGCGCACCGCCGCACGCAGCTCGGCCTCCTGAGCCGTCCGGCGCACCGTGGCGCGTACCGGTCTCCCGGCCCGCAGCAGTGCGGCGATCAGGTGCGTCCCCACGTAGCCGGCCCCGCCGGTGACCAGGACCCGGCTCATCACAGCACCCCCAAGCGACCGGCCGCGTCGATGGAACGCCGCATCGCCTCGGACTCCGCGGCCGTGTCGCCGCGGTCGCGAGCGTCCCACAGCGCCGCCTTCTCTCGCAGATAGGCCAGCCGGGCATGTTGGGCGACGATCTCGGCCTCGATGCGCTCCGCGTGACGCAGCAGCAGATCGCGCTGTTCGGCCGCCGCCACCCGCCCGCGGGTGCGGTTCGCCAGGTAGGTGCGCATGTCTTCGATGCTCACGCCGACCGCGCGAAGGCAGGCCAGCGCCTCGATCACGTGAAGATCCTCGTCGCGGTAACGCCTGTGCCCGCTGGTCTCGTCACGGTCGATCGGGCCGACCAGCCCGACCTCCTCGTAGTAGCGCAGGGTCGGCTCGCTCAGCCCGCTGCGCCGGGACATCTCATGGATGGTCAGAACTGCCATGCGGTCAGCGAAACACACCTCAAGCGCTTGAGGTCAAACGCGGGGTCTGTGCCGTCCGGACCGGTGACGTCCAGGTACAGCGCCCGGGCGCCGCCACCGATCTCAGCGGGTGCCGCCCGGTCCGGCGCACTGAGCGGAGAGCGACCGCGTCAACATCGGGTCACACGGTCTCGGCACGGGTCAGGTCGCTGATGGCGGCGAGACCTTCGCGTTGCAGGTCGAGCAGATCGCGGGTCTCATCGGGTGCGATCCACCGGGCGAAGGCCGTTTTGAACACCAGAACGCCCAGCTCGCCGGCCAGGGAAGCGGTCACCTGGGCGATGCCGCGGGCGGCGAGCGCGGCGGTCACGGCGTGGGAGAGCTTGGCCAGCTTGAGCAGCTCGCGCTCCCGCAACTGCTCGTTCGCCGTGATGATCCCGTTCCGCATGCGGGAGAAATCCCGGCCCCGTCCGTCCTGTAGGACCCGGCCTCCGGCATCGAGCGCCGCGGCGAGCAGGCCGGCCATGGACGCGTCCGCCGGGGCGTCGGCGATCGCGCCCACGAAGGCGGCTTCGAGCTGCTCCCCGCCGGCGAACAGCACCTCGCGCTTGTCCGCGAAATGCCGGAAGAACGTCCGCTCGGTCACCCCGGCCCGCCCGGCGATCCCGGCCACGGTCGTCGCCTCGAAGCCGTCCTCGGCGAACAGCTCCATCGCCGCCCGCTGCAGACGATCCGACGCTCCAGGTGCCCAACGTGCCATGTCCGGATCGTAGCCCGAACCGAGGTGATGACAGAGCCTGACATCACGGCTATGCTGGTGATGTCAGCCCCTGACATCATTCTTGGAAGCGAGCCCAACCATGCACGTTTTCGTCACCGGAGCATCCGGATTCATCGGCCGCGCCGTCGTCGCCGAGCTCATCGCCGCCGGTCACGAGGTGACCGGACTGGCCCGTACCGAGGCATCGGCATCCGTCATCAAGGACCTCGGGGCGGACGTCCACCCCGGCGACCTCGACGACCTCGACGAGATCCGCCAGGGCGCGAACGCGGCCGACGGCGTCGTCCACCTCGCGAACAAGCACGACTTCGCCCACCCCGAGATCTCCAACCGCGCCGAGCGGGCCGCGGTCCAGACCATCAGCGACACGCTCGCCGGGTCCGATCGGCCGTTCGTGCTCGCGGCCGGCCTCGCTCTGCCCGGCCTCGGACGCCCGTCGACAGAGCGGGATCCCAATCCCGCCGTCGGCCCGGACTCACCGCGCGGCGGTGCCGAGAACCTCGCCCTCACCTACGCCGACCGTGGCGTACGGGTGATTTCCGCCCGCTTCGCCCCGACCGTCCACGGCGAAGGCGACCACGGCTTCATCTCCATCATCGCCCAGGCCGCCCGACGGCGCGGAGCCTCCGTCTACCCCGGCGAGGGGCACAACCGCTGGCCCGCCGTCCACCGCTCCGATGCCGCGCGCCTGGTCCGGTTGGGGCTCGAGGACGCCCCCGCCGGCACGATCCTGCACGCCGCCGCAGAAGAGGGCGTGCCCGTCCGGCGGATCGCCGAAGCGCTCGCCGACCGCCTCGGCGTGCCGGCGAAGCCCGCCCCGGCGGAGCAGATCGCCGACGAGATCCCGTTCATCGGCGGGTTTCTGGCCGCCGACTTCCCAACAACGAGCACGATCACGCGCGAACTGCTCGGCTGGCGGCCCACCGGCGCCACCCTCCTGGAGGACATCGCCGCAGGCCACTACGACCAACCCTGAACCGACCGTGATCACGGGCGACGCGGTGCCGGCCGCGCCGCCCGCTCCCACCGGCATCACCGGCGCAGGCCCACGAGCAGCGTCCACGCGGGGAACATCGTCCAGACGACGGCGCCCGGGATCCCGCCGGCGGCCCAGGCCCACGACACGTCGAAGACGACCGTGACGAGGAAGCCGACGCCGAACGCCCCGACGGCGACCGGCAGCCCGATCACGATGGCGCGGCCGAGGCGGGTCACGGCCGGGGGCAGGGTGCCGGTGCGCGCCCCCGCGGCGCTGATCGCGCCCGCCCAGCACATGCCGGCGACGGCGCTCAGGCTCACCGGGACGACCTGGTACTCGAACGGCATCAGGCCCGTGAGCAGCAGCGCCTGCAGCACGACGACCAGGACGGCGGCGACCAGGCCGATCCTGGTCCACCCGCGGGCGCGGGCGTCGCCGGCCATGAGGCGGCCCAGGCCGCGGACCACCGGCACGAGCGCCAGGTACTGGAGCAGGACGAGGACGTCGTTGGCCGGGCCGAGCCAGCTGTCGCCGGGGTCGTCGGCCCAGGGCCGCGCGACGACGTAGAACAGGACCAGGAACGCGTCCGCGACCAGGCCCGTGACCCCGCCGGCCACCGCCTGCCGGCGCAGCGACGCGGGCAGCGGGTGCGGGTCCGTCTTCACCGGTGTTCTCCTTCACTCTCGCGAGTTGCCCGCCGGGTCGCCGATGAGGAACGGGGTGGTGACGTTCTCGTACATGAGGTGGACGAGCAACCCCTCACGCGCGTGCGGCAGGTTGTGGCAGTGATCGACCCAGATGCCGGGGTTGTCGGCGAGGAAGGCGATGTCGTAGGACTCGCCGTCCTCGACGTTCAGGGAGTCGACCCACCAGGGGGTCCCGGTGGCGGGCACGCCGTCGCGGGCCAGCACCACCGCGCGATGGCCGTGCAGGTGCATGGGGTGCACCTCGCCGCTGTCGTTGACGATCGTCATGCGGACGACGTCGCCGTCGGCGACCGTGAACATCGGCACGTCCGGATACATATGGCCGTTGACGGTCCAGTACAGCCCGGGGACGCCGTCGAGGAAGCCCGGCCGGCGGCCCATCTCGTAGCGGAAGGCGCGGTCGGGGTGCGCCGGGTCGAAGCCGAGGGGCGCGGGGGTGCCGTAGGTCAGCAGGTCCAGGGTGGCGGCCGGGCGGGCGCTCGCCGGGACGTCGGACGGGCGGCCGAGCACCACCGACAGCGGCCCGCCGATCTGCACCCGTACGGAGCCGCCGCCGGACGGCATGGTCACCTCGAGGTCGGCCCGGCCGCCCGCCGTCACGAGGACGGCGGCGTGCTCGACCGCCGTGGGGCCGTGCAGATCGGTGCCGTCCACGGCGACCAGGCGCCAGGCGGCGCCGGTGACCCACACCGGGGTGGGGCCGTTGTCGGTGTTGATCACGCGTACCCGCGCCGTGGCACCGGGCGGGGCCGGGACGGTGGCGTCGGACTCGGACCCGTTGACGGTGCGGATCCCGTGGTAGAGGTGCGACAGGGCGACGACGTCGAGCGCGGCCTGCGGGCGCGCGGGCCGCACGACCAGGGCGCCGAAGAGGCCGCCCGCGACCTGCTCGTGCGACAGCTGGTGGGAGTGGTACCAGAACGTCCCGGCCCGGCGGACGACGAACCGGTAGACGAAGTCCCGGCCGATCCGGACCGCGTCCTGGGTGACCCCGGCGACGCCGTCCTGGCCGCCCGGGACGTCCACGCCGTGCCAGTGCAGGGTGACCCCGCCGGGCACCGACGCGTTGACCAGCCGCACCTGTACGAGCTGGCCCGCCACGGCCGTGATCTGCGGGCCGGGGGAGCGGCCGTTGAAGGTGTACCCGTCGATCTCGCGGCCCGACGCCAGCCGCACGCGCTGCTCGCGCGCGGTCAGCGTCACCTCGACGTCCGGCCTGCGCGCCGGGTCGGCGACGAGGGTGGTGATGTCGTGGGTGGCGGCGTTCCGGTGGTGGTGCGGCGCGACCGCCTGCCGGCCGCCGTCGGCGTACCCCATGTCCATGACGGAGTACGACCGCGGCAGCCGGCTCGCCTGCCACAGCCAGCCCAGCGGGACGACGACGGCCAGCGTCGCGGCGCAGGCCGCGACCAGCCGCACGCGACGGGTGAGGACCATGACCCTCACACCGCCGCCGAGGCGGGCGCCTCGGCGGCGACGGGCCGGGCGCGCCGGGCCGCGTGCAGGGCGACCGCGAACAGCGCCATCGCGTTGAGCCCGTGCAGGCCGCCCACCCACGGCAGGTCGTGGCCCGAGTAGCCGAGCATCGCCTGGACGGCGACGAGGAGCAGCACGAACGCGGCGAACTTGACCCCACCCGGGATCCGGGCGAAGAACGAGACGATCAGGAGGAGGAGGGCGACGACCGGAATGACGAGCCCGCCGTTGATGCCGTGCACGATGAGGCCGACGACCTCCGGGAAGGCCAGGTCGTCGCTCTCCATGACGGCCTTGTCGAACACGTTGCCGGCCGAGACCCACTTGCCGAGCCCGGCGATGGCCAGGACGATCGCCGCCGCCTGGACGGCGACCTCGACGGCGACGGCGTACGCCAAGACCTTGTAGACGATTCTCATGGTTCCTGTCCTTTCGACGGGGAGCGGAGCGCCTTGACGAGCAGGGCGGCGCCGAGCGGGGCGGCGCCGAGGAGGTAGGGGACGGCGAGGTCGGCGGTGAGCGCGCCGAGCAGGGCGGCCACCGCCGCGATCCCGCCGATGACCGGGTGCGCCAGCCCGGCCCGGCCCGCCACGTACGACAGTCCCGCGAGGGCGGAGGCCGCGCCGACGGCCAGCGCGGGCGGCAGGACCGGGCCGGCGACGTGGAGCGCCGCCTCGACCGTCGCCGCCGAGGCGACCAGGCCCAGCAGCGCCAGGACCACGGCGGCCGGCGCGCGGCCGGCGTGGCGAGGTCCCCAGGCGGACAGGTCGCGGTACACGAGCGAGACGGCCACGACGGCGAGCCACGCACCGGTGACGCGGACGAACCCGAGGGCCGGCCCGCCCGCCAGGCGTCCGGCCGGGCACAGGGCCGGCTCGCCCGCCAGGCACCCGGCCAGGCAGACCGCCGACGACGCCATCAGGCACAGCCCGCCGGCCACCCGCGTCCTCATGACCGCCAGCGTCGGCGCCACCGCGTCCCGGCGTCACGGGGCAGATGTCCCAGCCGGCCCGGGAGGCCGGGCCCCGCTATCGGGGTTCGCCGCCGAGTCCCGCTTCGCGGGCCCGGACGATGGCCGCGGACCGGTCGGTGACGTGCAGCTTCGTCAGGACGTTCGAGACGTAGTTGCGTACGGTCTTGCCGCTCACGCCGAGCCGCTGGGCGATCGCCATGTTGTCCAGGCCGCGGGCGACGAGCCCCAGGACCTCGTGCTCGCGCTCGGTGAGCTGCGGGAACGGCGACGCCACCGCGGCCCGGGCGAAGTGGGCCAGGATCCGCGCGGCCACGCCGGCGCCGAAGACCGCCTCGCCACGGGCGACCGCGCGTACCGCGGCCACGATCTCCTCGGGCCCGGCGCCCTTGAGCGCGTACCCGTGGGCGCCCGCGCGCAGGGCGGCCAGGACGTTCTCGTCGTCGTCGTACATGGTCAGGATCAGCGAACGGGTGGGCAGGCCGGCGGCGCGCATCCGGGCGGTGACCGTGAGGCCGTCGCCGCCGGGCATGTTCACGTCGAGCACGGCGACGTCGGGCCGGTGCTCGACGGCCAGGCGCAGGGCGTCCGCGCCGGTGGCGGCCACGGCCAGCACGGCCATCCCGGCCTCGGCGTCGAGCAGGGCCCGCAGGCCCGACACGAAGACGGGGTGGTCATCGGCGAGGATCACCCTGATCATGGTCCCCTCCCAGGCTCGTCGGCAGAAAGGCGCGGATGTGGGTGCCGCCGCCGGGCGGGGAGCGCATCGACCAGGCCCCGCCCACTTCGGCGGCCCGTTCCCGCATGGAGCGGATCCCCACGCCGGCCGTCCGATCGGGGTCGAGCCCGCGGCCGTTGTCCCGCACGGTCACCTCCACGCCGCCGTCCGACGGCGTGACCGTGGCCGTGCAGTGGGTCGCCTCGCTGTGGCGGACCGCGTTCGTGATCGCCTCGACGGCGATCCGGTAGGCCGCCGTCTCGACCGCGGCCGGCAGCGCGGGCAGCGGTTCGGCGCCGACGACCTCGATGGACATGGCGCCCGACAGGGCCGCCGCCCGCGCCCGGATCGCGCCGACGACGCCGAGCTCGTCCAGCGCGGGCGGGCGCAGCGCCTCGACCAGGCGCCGCACATCGGTCAGCGACGCGGCGGCCTCCGCGGAGATCTCGTCGAGCAGCGGACGCGCCGCCGAGCCGGCCGGTACGTCCCGCGCGGCGAGGCCGGCCTTGATCCGGATCGCGGCCAGGGTCGGGCCGAGACCGTCGTGCAGGTCGCGGCGTAAGCGGCGGCGCTCGTCCTCGCGCGAGGCCACGACCTCGGCGCGGGACCTGACCAGGTCGTCATGCAGCCGCACGGCCTGCACCGCGGTGCCCACCTGCTGCGCCAGGGAGGCGATCAGGCCGAGGTCGACGGGGTCGAGCGGGTCGTCGCTGCCGCGGGCCGAGACCCGCAGGTGCCCGATGAGCGTCCCGTGGTAGCGCAGCGGCTCGACGTGCACCTCGCCGACGGGGACGCCGTACTGCGTGGCCAGGTGACCGGCGCCGGAGCCGTCCACCAGGTCGATGGCCGCGTGCGGGACACGCAGCGACCGGGCCACGGTCTCGACGATCGCGGGCAGCACGTCGGCGGGCAGCAGCACCGCCTGCAACCGGGTGCCGAGGCGGGTCAGCGCCGCGGACGGGTCGCGGCGGTCGCCGTACATCACCCGGTTGACCGTGCTCTGCGCCAGCGCGCGCAGCGGCGCCAGCGCGAGCGCCGCACCGGCCGCGGTGAGCGCGGCGGCCACCGGCTGCGACAACCCCAGCCCGCTGACCAGCAGCGCCACGACGGCCGCGTACCCGGCGACCAGGATCGCGACCACGCTGGCGTACACGAGCGACCGGTTCGCCAGCCGCTCGATGTCGAACAGACGATGGCGGCGCAGCGCCACCCCGATCCCGGCCACGAACGGCAGCCCCGACAGCCCGAGGGCTCCCGGCGGCAGGGGACGCGCCGCGGCGAGCAGCTCGGGAAGGTGCCAGCCGGCCAGGCTCAGCAGCGTCGCGACCGCGCCGCCCGCCACCAGCCAGCGCATCCTGGCGCGCATCAGCGGATCGGGGTTGCGGCGGTAGGCGGCGAGGCCCCACACCGTGCTGGTGACCAGGACGGCCGCCACGACCGCAGTCTGGCCGCCGTGCACCAGACCCAGCCAGCCGAGTGCGTTGGGCACCAGTGGCGCGGCGAGCGCGCTCCAGAGTGCCATCGCGGCCGGCGGCGCGGCGTACGCGAAGGCCATGGCCCGGCGGCTGCGGGCCGGCAGCGGCCGGGGCGCGGTGAACGCGATCGTGAAGGCCAGCAGCCCTCCCCAGGAGATCGAGTACGCCACGACCGTGTTGAGGTGGAACAGCCACAGCTGGGCGCCGCCGGTGGCCAGGGCCAGGACGGGCAGCCCGGCGGTGACGGTGAGCGTGCTGCCCAGCAGGCCCGCCGCGAGCACGAGCAGCGGAGCCGTCGCGGGCTCCTCGGGCCGCCGCAGGTACAGCGCGACGGCCAGCCCGGCCAGCGTGAGCACGAAGACGAGGTCGCCCCAGCCCTCCATGAGCAGCGGGTACGGATCGGGGCGGCCGACCCGGACCGTCACCGTCGTCGGCCGCTCGCGGACCACGTCGTAGACCAGGGTCGTGCCCGGCCGCGGACGGGGCACGAGGCCCAGACCGTCGGCGAGCCGATGCCCGGCCACACCGGTCACCAGATCGCCGGTCCGCAGCCCCACCCCGCCGGACGCGCCCGGCGCGCTCACGGGGGCGCCGGGGACGCCCACCGGAATGCCACCGTCTGCCGGGGTGCCCGGGACGTTCACCACCACGCCGTCGGCGCGCCAGCCCAGCGGCACCACGCTGCCGTCCGACGGCGCGTCCAGCCCGGCGGCGGTCGCCACCACGCCCAGCAGCACCAGGAGGATCGCCACTCCCGCCGGAATCCGGCGCGACCACCCTGACGGGCCCGGCCACAGTCGCCACATGGACACGCACACATCGTGACCGACACCCCGGCCGGAAAACCATCACCCGGACGCCTACGGTTTGGATGGAAAGGCGTGTCAGGGGCCGGCTCTATTTCCCGGACAACGTGAGAGCCCAGGCGAGCAGGCCGAACGCGGTCGTGGAGGCGACCACGCGGACGAGGTTCCAGCTCCGCCACCGCATCTCGCCGAACGCCTCGCGCGCCACGGCCACGTCGATGCGGCCGGGATCCCCCGCCGCCTTGAGCGCGTCGTTGAGCGGCACGTTGACCACCAGGGTGATGACGAAGGTGATCACGTACAGGACGAGCGCGGCGACGATCCACGGCAGGGCCGGGCGGCCGAGATGGGCCACCGCGGCGAGGAGCGTGAACAGCAGAGCGCCCAGGAAGCCGCCTCCCATGAACCACGGGTTGATGATCGCCCGGTCGAGCGCCTGGAACGCGCCCACGAAGGTGCGGTCGTCGGTCCGCTCGAGGCCCGGCATGACCGTGTGCGCGTACAGGGCGAAGGCCCCCGCCGCGAGGCCCATCGACAGGGTGGCGGCCATCAGCGCCGTGATCCGCAAGCCTTCCACAGAGTCCTCCCAGCGGGCTCAGCGATGTCGTCCGGTCCTCACGATCCCATCGGCTCCTTTCGTGGACCTGTCCTGAACCTGTCGCGCGGGCCACGCCGAAACCCGGCGAAAGGAGGCGGTCCGCGCGACGCAAGGTTTGTGCAAGAACGATGGCATCGCCGGTGGCTACCGTAGTTCGTAGCGGCACGTGCCGATGGACCGGTTGCGGCACGACGACGCCCCACCCGCCCGTGCTGTCGTCCATCACTTCGCGACGTCAGGATGAATGTGGACATAAGGTCGAATGCCGGATTTCGGTTCGGGATTTTGGGCCCGCTCGAAGTCGTACGTGACGGCCGGCCGATCTCCCTTCCGGCGGCCAAGCAGCGGATCGTGCTCGCCACGCTGCTCCTGCGCGCCAACCGGAACGTCTCGCCGGACGAGCTGATCGAGCGGCTGTGGGCCGACGACGTTCCCCACAACGCCCGCAGCGCGTTGTACACCCACGTGGCGCGGTTGCGGCGCGCGCTGGGCGAGGACCCGGGCGGTGACGGCTCCCACCGGCTGATCCGCACGTCCGACGACGGCTACGTCATCGATGTGCCGCCCGAGGCGCTGGACCTGTCGCGGTTCCGGGCGCTGGTCGCGCGCGCCGGCGCCGGCACGGACGCCGCCGGCGCGGCGGATCTCCTCGGCCGCGCGCTGGGGCTGTGGCGCGGCCCCGTGCTGGCCGGCGTTCCTTCGGAGTCGCTGCACCGTGACGAGGTGCCGCCGGTCGTGGAGGAGCGGTTGCGGGTCGTCGACCGGTGGTTCCAGCTCGGCCTGCGGCTCGGCCGTGACGACGAGATGGTCAAGGTGCTCAAGGAGGCGACCGCGGAGCATCCGTTCCACGAGCGGCTGTGGGCGCAGCTCCTGGTCGCGCTGCATCGGTCCGGCCGCCGGGCGGAGGCGCTGGAGACGTACCGGAGCGTCGTCGCCCTCCTGCGCGACGAGCTGGGCGTCGACCCCGGCCAGGAGCTGGTCCGCCTGCACTCCGCCATCCTGGCCGGCGACCCCGACGCGGCGCGCGTGCTCGATGACGGCCACCTCCCGCCGGCCTCCCAGTCGGACGACCCGCCGCCGGGCCCGGTACGCCCGCGGCAGCTCCCCTCCGACCTCGCCTCCTTCACCGGGCGCCGCGACGAGCTCGCGGCCCTGAACGCCCTCCTCGATCGCGAGGACGCTCACGCGTCGCCGCCGATCGTGATCGCCGCCGTCAGCGGCATGGGCGGAGTGGGCAAGACGGCGCTGGCCGTGCACTGGGCGCACTCGGTCGCCGACCGGTTCCCCGACGGCGTGCTCCATCTCAACCTGCGCGGCTTCGGCCCGGGCACGCCCGTCGAGCCCCATGCCGCGCTGGAGCTGCTGCTCAACGCGCTGGGCGTGGTCGGGCAGCGGGTTCCCAAGGAGACGGACGCCCGCTCGGCGCTGCTGCGCAGCGTGCTGGCCGGGCGGCGGGTCCTGATGCTGCTCGACAACGCCCGCGACGCGGCCCAGGTGCGTCCGCTGCTGCCGGGCTCGCGCTCGTTCGTGCTGGTCACCAGCCGCAACCAGCTGCGCGGCCTGGCCGTACGGGAGGGGGCGCGGCCCCTCGTGCTCGGCCGGTTCTCGCCCGGCGAGTCGACCGCCCTGCTGGCCGCGATCCTTGGCCCGGAACGGATCGGCGCCGAGCCGTGGGCCGCCGCCGAGCTGGCTCGGTCGTGCGTCCACCTGCCGCTGGCGCTGACGATCGCGGCCGAGCACGCGATGTACCGCCCGGACAGCCCGTTGCAGAGCCTGGCCGAGGAGGTGCGGGCCCAGCGGACCCGGCTGGACGCGCTGGACACCTCCGACGACCACGAGGCGAGCGTGCGGGCGGTGCTCTCCTGGTCGTACCTGGCGCTGGAGCCGCCGGCGGCCCGGATGTTCCGCCTGCTGAGCCTGCACCCCGGTCCCGACGTCGGCCCGGGGGCGGCGGCCGCGCTGGCGGGCGTCCCGGTCGCCGAGGCGCGGCGGCTGCTCGACGTCCTGGCCGACCGGTCGCTGCTGGAGAGACCCAGCGGTGAACAGGGCCGTGAACAGGGCCGTGAACAGGGCCGGGAACGGCACCGCTTCCACGACCTGCTCCACGCGTACGCCGCCGAGCAGAGCGCCCTCGCCGACGGCGCGGCCGAACGGACGGCCGCCGTCCGTCGCGTGCTGAACTGGTACCTCCACACGGCGAGCCGCGCCGCTGACCTGGTCGAACCCACCAGGAGACGCTTCCCCGACGTGATCGACCGCGCCCCCGCCGAGCCGCCCGCGCTGGAGGGCCCGGAAGGCGCGCTGATGTGGGTGGAGGAGGAACGGGCCGGCCTCGTGGCGGCCGTCGCGCTGTCGGCCGAGCACGGCTGGGACGACTTCACCTGGCGGCTGGCGCATGCGCTCTGGCGGTTCTTCCTCATCACCGGGCACGTCCGCGACTGGATCGACACGCATCTCCGGGCGCTCGACGCCGCGCGCGACACCGGCGATCCCCGCGTCCTGGCCGAGACGATGAAGAACCTCGGCTTCGCGTACTGGCGGGCCGGGCACCTCTCCGAGGCGCTGGATCACCACGGCCGGGCGCTCGTCCTCGACCAGGAGAGCGGCGACGGCTGGGGCGAGGCCAAGACGCGCAACCATCTGGGGTTCATCCACGACCGCGCGGGCCACTTCGCCGAGGCGCTGCGCCAGCAGCAGCGCTCCCTCGCCCGCTACCGGGAGGCGGGCGACCTGTGCGGCCAGGGCCGCGCGCTCGTCGGCATCGGCAACGCCTACCGCCAGCTCGGGCACCACAGCGCGAGCATGGTCCACCTCAAGAGGGCGCTCGCCATCACCTGCGAGATCGGCGACCGCTGGGGCGAGAGCCTGGCCCTCACCGCCATCGGCTTCACCCGCCTGACCGGCGGCTACGGCGCGGAAGCCACCCGCCCTCTCTACCGGGCCCTCACCATCTCCCGGGAGATGGGCGACCGCTGGGGGGAGAGCATGGCCCTCATCGTGATCGGCCTCGGCCTGCTGATCAACGGCGAGTACGGGGACCCGTCCCACCCGCTGTGCCAGGCGCTCGCCATCTCCCGCGAGATCGGCGACCGCTGGAGCGAAAGCCTCGCGCTCACCGCCATGGGGTTCGCCAGCCTGGCCTCGGGGCGGAACGCGGAGACCACGCGCTACCTCCGGCGCGCTCTCACCGTCAGCCACGAGATCAGATGCATCGCCGGCGCCGACGACCTGCTCCACGAGGCGTTCCGCACCGCCATGCCGCGGGCCGGCCACCAGACGCTCGTCTCCACGCTGTCCTTCCACACCCGCCTGCAGCTCAGGCTGGCCGCCGTGGACGCCCCTCGCGCGCTCGGCCCCTCCCCGCGATGAGCGCTGATCAGGGCGTTTCGCGCTCCCACTGCCGGTAGGCGGCGACCGCGGTCGGGAGCGTGGGGAAGAGCCGCTGCTCGCCGACCGTGGCGGTCAGGCCGTAGGCGTCCAGGTACGTGCGCAGGTCCTGCTTGACCCTGGCCATGGCGAAGACGATGCCGCGCCGCTCCAGCTCCTGGCGCAGGGAGTCGACGGCGTCCAGGGCGGTGATGTCCACCTCGACGTTGGCCTCGGTGTTCAGGACGAACCAGCGGACGGGGGTGTCCTGCTGGTCGACGGCGGCCAGGGCGCGGCGGTGGAAGTCCTGGGCGTTGGCGAAGAACAGCGGCGAGTCGTAGCGGTAGATCACCAGGCCGGGAATGGTGCGGGCGGCCGGATAGTCGTCGATGTCGTGCATGCCCGCCAGGCCCGGCACCACGCCCAGGATCGCGTCATGCGGGCGGGCCACCCGGGCGAGCATCTCGGCGACCGACAGGGCCACGGCGAGCAGGATGCCGTACAGGATGTCGAAGATCAGGACCCCGGCGAAGGCGCCGAGGGCGAGCACGAGCTCGGTGCGGCGGAAGCGGGCCAGCCGCACGAAGTCGGGCGGTGAGACGAGCCGGGTGGCGGCGTACACGACGATCGCGCCGAGGGCGGCGGTGGGGAAGTCGGCCAGCAGCGGCCCGGCGAACATGAGCACCGCGACGACGGCGACCAGGCAGATGAGCGAGTACAGCTGGGTGCGGGCGCCGGCCGCGTCGGCGAGGGCGGTGCGGCTGCCGCTGCTGCTGACGGGGAAGCCGTGCAGCGCGGCCGCGCCCAGGTTGGCCGCGCCCAGCGCGAGGAGCTCCTGGTTGGCGTCGACCTCCTGGTGGTGGCGGGCGGCGAAGGAGCGGGCGGTCAGCATGTTGTCGCTGTAGCCGACGAGGAAGACGCCGACGGCGGGCAGCAGCAGGTTCTCCAGCGGGGGCAGCGAGGGGGCGGGCAGCCCGGCGGGGATCGCGCCGACCACCTTGATGCCCCGCGCCTCCAGGTGGAACACCGCCACGCTCAGCGTGGCCAGCAGCACGGCGAGCAGGGGCGCCGGGGCCGCGGGCAGCCGCCACTGCAGCAGGAACAGGAAGGCGAGCACCGCGGCCGCCATGATGACGGTGCCGGGATGAGCGCGGGGCAGCAGATGGACGAACGACGACACCTGCTCGATGAGGGACTCTCCCGTCACCGGGGCGCCGATGAGCTTGCCGAGCTGGCTCGCGATCATGATGACGGCCACGCCGGCGAGGTAGCCGACGAGGATCGGCCTGGACAGCAGGTCCGCGACGAAGCCCAGCCGCAGCAGCCGGCAGCCCAGGCAGAGCAGCCCGACGATGAGGGCCAGCGAGGCGGCCAGGGAGGCGTATCCGGCCGGGTTCCCGGCGGCCAGGGGGCCGATGGCGGTGGCGGTCATCAGCGCGGTGGTCGACTCGGGCCCGACCGACAGCTGGCGGGAGGAGCCCAGCAGTGCGTACAGGGCCAGCGGGGCGAGGATCGCCCACAGCCCGGTCACCGGCGGCAGCCCGGCCACGGTGGCGTAGGCCATGACCTGGGGGACGAGGTAGGCGGCGACGGTCAGCCCGGCGAGCAGGTCGCCACGCAGCCATTCGCGCCGGTAGGCGGTCAGGGTGGCCAGGCCGGGCAGGAAACGGATCACGCCCGAGGATGGCGCATGATGGCACGCGGGCGCCAGCATCACGCGCCCTGACCGGTGGAGGGAGTCCGAAGGCATGAGTTCTGACGGGTTGCGGCGCAAGCCTTACGAGAAGCGGCTGCTCCAGTTGCAGGGTGAGCTGGTGAAGCTGCAGGAGTGGGTGAAGGCGGAGGGGCAGCGGGTGGTCGTGGTCTTCGAGGGGAGGGACGCGGCGGGCAAAGGGGGCACGATCAAGCGGGTCGCCGAATATCTCAACCCGCGCGTGGCCAGGATCGCGGCGCTGCCCGCGCCCACCGAGCGGGAGCGGACGCAGTGGTACTTCCAGCGGTACGTGGAGCACCTGCCGGCCGCGGGGCAGATCGTGCTGTTCGACCGGAGCTGGTACAACCGGGCCGGGGTGGAGCGGGTCATGGGGTTCTGCACGCAGGAGGAGTACACCCGCTTCCTGCACCAGTGCCCGATCTTCGAGCGGTTGCTGGTGGAGGACGGGATCCTGCTGCGCAAGTACTGGTTCTCGGTGAGCGACGACGAGCAGGAGCGGCGGTTCCGGTCGCGGCTGGAGGATCCGATGCGGCGGTGGAAGCTGTCGGAGATGGACCTGGAGTCGATCACGCGGTGGGAGGAGTACTCGCGGGCCAAGGACGAGATGATGATCCACACGCACATCCCCGAGGCGCCGTGGTACGAGGTGGAGAGCGCAGACAAGCGGCGGGCCAGGATCAACATGATCTCCCACCTGCTGTCCACGATCCCGTACGAGGAGGTGCGGCGGGCGCCCCTGAAGATCCCGTCGCGGCCCGCCCCCAGCGGCTACCGGAGGCTGCCGCGGGTGGAGACGCCGGTCCCGGACGTGACCGGAGACCTCACCTGATCAGGGGCCGGGCTCGCGTCCGACGGCCCTGGAGCGGAACTGCGACGGCGAGACGCCGGCCCACGCCACGAACGCCTGCCGTAAGGACTCGGCGGAGGTGAACCCGCACCGGCGGGCGATGGCCGCGACCGGCTCGCGCGATCCGGCCAGCAGCTGGGAGGCCGCCTCCAGCCGCGCGTCGCGGACCAGCCGCGACGGGGTCCGGCCCACGTGCTCGACGAACAGCCTGCTCAGATGCCGCTCGCTCACCCCGGCGAGCGCGGCCAGCCGGGGCACGCTCAGGTCGCCGGTGAGGTTGCTGATCACGTGGTCGATGACCCGCCGGACCAGGGCCTGGTCGGAGCGCGGGATCCGGTTGAACAGGCTCACCTGCGCCTGGTTGCCGGGGCGCTTCAGGTAGGCGACCATGCCCATGGCCACGCGGCGGGCGAGCTCGGCCCCGTGGTCCTCCTCGATGAAGGCCAGCGTGAGGTCGAGGGCGGCGGTGACCCCGCCCGAGGTCGCGACCGCGCCGTCCCGGATGAAGATCGGCGCCGGGTCGACGTCGACCCGCGGGTAGCGCGCGGCGAGCTGCCCCGCGTAGTGCCAGTGCGTGGTGGCCCGGCGGTGGTCGAGCAGCCCGGTGGCGGCCAGCACCGTCGCCCCGGTGCACACCGACGCGACCCGCCGCGACAGCCCGGCGAGCCGCAGGACCTGGCTGACGAACCGGGGGTTGGCGGCGGCGGCCGCGTGTCCCCTCCCGCCGGAGACGACCAGGGTGTCGATCGGACCGTCCATCCGGTCGATCCGGTGCTGCCCGGACAGCTCGAGCCCGGAGTCGCAGCGCACGGGCCGGCCCATCGGCGTCGCGAACACCACCTCGTACGCCGGGTCGGCGCCCTGCTCGTTGGCGTGGTCGAACCCGGTCGTCACGGACGCCACGTCAACCAGCTCGATGCCGTCGTAACCGATCATGACGATCAGCCGTGCCACCATGGCCACATCGTACGGGTGCGCCGCTCGCCACGGCGATCCCGGACCTCCGGCCCAGCCGGCGCGGGCGCCGCGGCCCACTACGATGATCAATAATTGTGGTCGTCACCCGGGGGCGGTAGAAGTTGTCAGGGCCAGAACGCGTTCGTGCCGTCCTGGAGAGCAAGCTCGTGCAGCGCGGCGTCATCGCCGTGATCGTCATCAACGCGATCACCATCGGATGCGAGACGAGCGCGGACCTGATGGCGCAGGTCGGCGGGCTGCTGCACGCCGTCGACCGGATCGCGCTGGCGATCTTCACGGTCGAGATCGCCGCCCGCCTGTACGCCTACCGCAAGTCGTTCTTCGCCGACCCGTGGAACTGGTTCGACGCCGCGATCGTGGGCATCGCGCTCGTCCCGGCCTCCGGGCCCACGTCGGTGCTACGGTCGCTGCGCATCCTGCGGGCACTGCGGCTGGTCTCGGCGGTGCCCAGCATGCGGCGCGTGGTGGGCGCGCTGCTGACCGCCATGCCCGGGATGGCCTCCATCATCGGCCTGCTGGTGCTGATGATCTACATCGCGGCGGTGATCTCCACGAAGCTGTTCGGGGAGCTCGTGCCCGACCGCTTCGCCGACCTGCCGCGCTCGCTGTTCACCCTGTTTCAGATCATGACCGGCGACGACTGGGGCAACGTCGCGCAGGAGGTGATGGAGCACAAGCCGTGGGCGTGGGTCTTCTTCATCGTCTACATCCTGATGTCCACCTTCGTCGCGCTGAACCTGTTCATCGCGGTGGTGGTCAACGCCATGCACGAGACGGAGCCGTCCCCCGCGGAGACCCGCGCGCAGGCGGAGCTGGAAGAGGTGAAGCAGGAGCTGGCGGCGGTCAACGCCAAGCTCGACCAGCTGCTGACGCGCGAGCCCACGCCCGCGGGCGGCAAGGGCCCCTGACGGGGACGGCTGCCGCCGCTACCTTCGCCGCTTGCCGCCGTAGAGGCCGACCGTCAGCGAGACGCCGAGGGCCGCCAGGGCGACCTGGATGGCGAGCTCGATCCAGTCGACGCCGCCGGTCTCGGCGACGCCCAGAACGGAGGCGATCGCGGTGCCGACGAGCGCCGCGACGACGCCGATCGCGATCGTCAGCCAGACGGGGATGCGCTGCCGCCCCGGGATGACCAGCCGCCCGAGGGCGCCGATCACGATGCCGATGATGAGTCCGGAAATGATGCCGGTGATCGCCATGCTGAACTCCCCGACGCTCGGTGGTCCGTCTGCCCCGCACAACGAACGCGCTCCACGGCCGGTTCCTGACGCTCCCAGCACGGTAGCAACGGCCCTTCCCGGGGAACATATGGCCAGGTCAGCCCCGCGTAGACGGCTTGGGCTGACGTGCTGAAATCGGGGGGTTCAGCGGCGATGACCATAAAACCAGCGGCAGTGCACGGCGTCTCACTGGCCACGTCCTTGGCGGTGGGGGCGTTCGCCCTCGCCGCCTGCGGCAGTAGCCCGGCGCGGCGGGACACGACCATGATGTCCGGAGCCGTGCCGGTCGCGACGGCGAGCGCTCAGTCGAAACCCGCTTTCGACGACGCCGACGTGATGTTCGCGCAGATGATGATCGCGCACCACCAGGAAGCCATTGAGATGGCCGAGCTGGCCACGACGCGGGCAACGTACGAGGAGACCAAAGAACTGGCGGAGAAGATCAAGTCCGGGCAGCAGCCGGAGATCGAGACCCTGCAGGGCTGGCTGAAGGAGTGGGGCAAGACTACGCCGATCAGCGAGGCGGGGCACGAGGCGGCGGCCGGCATATCCGACGCGAACATCAAGACACTGCTGGACGCCCGGGGCTCGGCCTTCGACAAGGAGTTCCTCACGATGATGGTCGATCATCACGAGGAGGCGATCGCCATGGCGCGGGTCGAGCGGAAGCACGGGAAGAGTTCGAAGGCGAAGAAGCTGGCCGACCGGATCATGAAGGAACAGCAGGCCCAGGTGACGCAGATGAAGAAGCTCCTCGCCCGGATTCCATGACGCGAGGGTCTCGACCGGGCGGGAGGTCACGGGTGACCGGCCTCGCGTCCGGGCGGGGGACGCCGGTCGGGGCGCGCGACGGGGGAGTTGCCCGTCAGCCGCGCCCTGACTGTTTTCGAGGTCGCGTGCGCTCTGGTGGGCAGCGGCACGGTCACAGCGGGATGTCCGGATATGGCCGGACCTGAGCCTGCGGCGCGGAAGATCCTTTGGTGTCCGTAGAGCTGCTTCGCCAAGGAGATCCGCATGACGCCGACCACGGTCACGCAGGCCGCCCGGTTCAGAGACCTGCACGAGGGCACGGTCCTCGTGCTCCCCAACGCCTGGGACGCCGCCTCCGCAGCCCTGATCGAGGCCGCGGGCGCGCGGGCGATCGCGACGACCAGCGCCGGCGTGTCCTGGGCCAGCGGGGCGCCGGACGCGGAAGGGCTCGGCCGGGAGCGGATGGTGGCCGCCGTGTCCGCCATCGTGGCGGCCGTGACGGTGCCGGTCACCGCCGACATCGAGGGCGGGTACGGCGACGTCGCGGGCACCGTTCGCGCGGTGATCGAGGCCGGCGCGGTCGGCGTCAACCTCGAGGATTCCCCCGGCCCCGACGGCGCGCCGCTCCTGTCACCCGCGGACCAGGCCCGGCGCATCGCCGCGGCGCGGGCGGCGGCCGACGCCGCGGGGGTCGAGCTGTTCGTCAACGTCCGCACCGACGTCTACCTGGCCGGTGCTCCGGGGGACCGGCTCGCCGAGGTCGAGGAGCGGGCGCGGGTCTACGCCGAGGCCGGGGCCGACGGGCTGTTCGTGCCGGGCCTGCTGGACCTGGACGCCGTCGCCCGCCTGGCCGGCGGGCCGCTGCCGCTGAACGTGATGGCCGGGCCAGGAGCCCCGCCGGTGGAGCGGCTGGCGGCGGCCGGCGTGGCGCGGGTCAGCGTCGGCTCGACGATCGCCCAGGCCGCCTACGCGTGCGCCGCGCGGGCGGCCGCCGAACTGCTCGGCGGCGGCACGTACGCGACGCTCGACGGCGGCCTCGACTACGGCGGCCTCAACGCCCTTCTCCGATGAGGACACCGTCCTCGCCCGAGGTCACTTCTCGCAGGTGAGGCGGGGTTCGGCGTCGTAGACGGTGTGGAAGC
Organism: Nonomuraea sp. NPDC051941; assembly: GCF_044593615.1. Classification (NCBI taxonomy): domain Bacteria; kingdom Bacillati; phylum Actinomycetota; class Actinomycetes; order Streptosporangiales; family Streptosporangiaceae; genus Nonomuraea; species Nonomuraea sp. NPDC051941. The sequence continues at coordinate 28,287 of NZ_JBIUCF010000017.1, read as the reverse complement.
GCTGCTTGCGCAGGACCTTGCCGTCCTTCTTGAAGATGCGCCACACGTCGATGGCGAAGCCCTCCGAGCCGTCCATGGGGATGCACTCGTCCCCCTTCTCGCTGAGGGTCTCGACGGGCTTGACGTTGTAGCGGTCGGAGCTCTGCGACTCGATGTCGTAGCGCTTGGTGCTCCAGAACTGCACGGTGACCGAGGTGCTCGTGTACGAGGTCTTGATCAGGACGCCGTGACGGGAGTCGTTGCGCCAGCGGAAGTCCGGCTGGGGGAAGGAGACCGTGGACTCGCGCCCGGCCGGGTAGCGGGAGATGTAGTACTGGTGGGCCCGGTGCTGGACGTCCTGGAAGCCGCCGAAGAAGACGGCGTTGAACATGGTGGTGGCGAACTGGGAGACCCCGCCGCCGACGTCGTTGACGAACCGGTTGTTGAGGATCATCGGCGCCTCGACGAAGCCGCGGGCCTTGTCGCGCTTGCCGACCACGTCGTTGAGGGAGAACGTCTCCCCGGGCTGCACCACGTAGCCGTCCACGATGTCGGCGATGGTGTGGATGTTGGTCACGCGGGGCGCGCAGCACGGGTGCTGGGTGGTGAACGAGCTGACCTGCTCCTTCACGCCGAGCTTGGCCGCCTCGGCCGTGGTCACCCGGGGCTGCCGGGCCGTGGCGGGCAGGTCGACGCGGCGGCTGCCCGCCGCGACGGCCTCGGCGATGGCCGGGCCGAGCGTCTTGATGTCGGCGCCGTGGCCGGCCCGGGAGGGGACGACCTTCGGCTTGCCCTTGACGATCGTGAAGGAGGCGTCCTTGGGCGGCGTGATCAGCAGCGACTTGGCCATGTCCGCGGCGATCTTGCCGGCGTCGTACGACGGGCGCAGGCCGTTCTTGCCGTCGGGGACGAAGCGGAGACCGGCGGCCAGCTGCTCCCTGGACACGGTGGCCTGCTTGCCGCCGCTGGCCAGCGTGAGCGGGGAGGCGATCGCGGTGCGCGCGGTGGCGGAGGCGACCTCCTTGACCTGGGCGGCGGTGAGCGCGGGAGGAGTCACCTGGAGCTTCAGCTCGACGGAACTGCGCCCGGCCGCGAAGGCCGCCCGCACCGCCTGGGCCGCTCCGTCGCGGTCCAGCGCGCGTCCGGGCTTGGGCAGGACCGTGCGCGGCTCCAGCCCCTGGTAGCGGACGCCGCCCTGCACCGGCTTGGTATCCACGCTCTTGGCCAGGCCGGCGAGCCCGGCGGCCAGCCGCTGCTCGTCCACGATGACCCGGGGCGGGAGTTGCCGGCTGCCGAAGAGGGAGCGGGCGATGCCGACCGGGGTGGCGGCCCCGGCCATCGCGGCCTCGATGGTGGCCCGGGCGTCGAAGTCGAGCCCCAGCTCGGCGGGCGTGAGCTGGACCCGCTTGCCGCCCGCGACCAGCGTCATCGGCTGCCGTACGCGCTGGGCCAGCTGCCGGTCGAGGTGGGAGCGGGCGGCCTCGGGCGCCAGCCCGCCGATGTCCACGCCGTCCACGCGCGTGCCCGGGGGAACCTTGCCGGCGAGCGAGATGGCGGGCACGGCGTAGCCGAGCACCGCGACCAGGACGACGGCGGCGGTGATGATGAGCACGCGCCGCGAGCGAGGGGCGCTCACGACGGCGCCTGAGTGTGCATGAGGCCCGGGTGCGGGCCGCCGGCCGGGAGGGGCCCGGATCCGGTAACTGTGATGTCCATTTGGTCTTGGATACGGCTGGCGACCCGTTCAGAGTTCTCCGCCGACCTGACCTGCGATGATGCCCGGGGGTCGCGCATAGTGACGGAGTGTACTAGCAGATGTAGTAGGCGCGTCACCGCCGGACGACAGGCACCGGCTGGTCACGGCGGGCGGCCTCCGCCCTGACCCGCTTCCGCAGCTCCTTCGCGTGCCGGACGAACGACCACGTACGGCCCACCGCACCGCCGGCCAGACTCCAGTCGTTCAGCGCCCGCTCCACCTCGACCTCCAGCAGGTCGCCCGAGCCCGTCGTCGATCCCAGCAGCACGACGTTCTCCTGCCCTCCGGTCCCCGAGGACCGGTGGAACGTCAGGCACACCGGCCCCGGCGAGCCCGTCACCCCGGCGGGCAGCAGCACCTCGAACCCCCGCCTGGTGCGGACGACCGAGCGGGCACGCACCGTCACCGGCAGGCCGTCGGCCACCATCGAGACGACGGGGGCGCCGAGGCCCATCGCCCGCGCGGCGTAGGGCCGCCAGTCCACCGGCGGCGCCGACCGGCTCGGCAGCCGGGGCGGGACAGCGTCCGGCGGGCCAAGCACCCCAGGCGACCCACCCGCCAGCGGGACGCACAGGGCTTGTACGCGATCCTCACCACCGGACCGGCTTCCACCGCGTCGCGGCCACCCCCGTACTCCCCCTGGGACAGTACGCAAACGGCCCGCCACGGCCACGCCCGCCCGACTTGCCCGAAATGCTCAGGTAAACATAGAGAATCGCAGACGCTAGGGGGTCCATCTGATGCCGGGGTTGACGCCGCCGGTCCAGTTGAAGGTGGCCATGTTGTCCCACTGGTCGCCGGTGCCGTTGATGTTGGCCGGGTCCCAGCCGTTGCCCTGGATGGCGTACCAGGTCGGCTCCCAGTAGAAGACGCCGATCGCCCCCGCGTTGCGGGCGGTGTTCTGGACGGCGGTGAAGTTGCTCGCCTGCCCCGCCCAGGTGGCCGGGTAGCCGGAGCACGGCGCCGAGCCGTTGATCGCGTTCGGCTCGCTGTCGGCGTTGTTCGCGGTGAACGGGTAGGCGGTCTCCGCCACGATGACGGGCTTGCCGTAACGGGTTCGCACGTCGTTGATCACGCTGGACAGGGTGGACTGCGAGCCGTGCCACATGCAGTAGTACGACAGGGCGGTGATGTCCCACGGCACGCCCTTGGCGCGGATCCCGTCGTAGAACCAGCGGGCGTTCGCGAGGCTGTCGGCGTCCGCGGTGTGGATGATCACCTGGGTGCCGCTGTTGCACGCCTTGGTCGCGTTGTAACCGGCCTTCAGCAGCAGGCTGAGGTTGGTGAAGTCGTTGTTGATGACCTTGCCGTCGTTCCAGAGCATGCCGACGTTGATCTCGTTGCCGATCTGCACGCTGTCCGGCGTGGTGCCCTGCGCCTTGAGGCTGGTGCAGATGTCGTACGTGTAGTTGTAGACGTCCGTCTGGAGCTGGGCGATGCCGTGACTGGCCCACGCCGCCGGCTTGAACTGCTTGCCCGGGTCGGCCCAGGTGTCCGAGTAGTGGAAGTCGATCATCAGGCCGAGTCCCTTGGCCTTGACCGTCCTGGCGTAGGCCAGCACCTTCGCCTTGTTGTTGTAGCCGCTGGCCGGGTTGTTCCAGATGCGCAGCCGGGCGTAGTTGACTCCGGCGCCGATGAGGATGTCCAGCGGGTCGGCGGCCGTCCCGGAGGCGTTGTAGTACTTGGCCCCCAGGTCCAGGCTCCGCTGGAGCGAGGAGACGTCGGCGCCGCGCATGCTCAGCGTGGCGGCCTGGGCGGGCGTCGCCGGCGCGACCGCGATCAGCGCCGCGAGTGTCAGCAGGAGGGTGACCCGGATCCTTCGTAAGTGGTACGTGGTCATGATCGGTCCCGTTGATAGAGCCGAATTCCGGACTGTGTGCACGTTCACGGACGCATGTGGCGACGAGCAGCCCGAAAAATGCGCCTTTGGTGGGCGAAAGCGGCCTTATGCATACTGTGAACGTTCACAGACTGCTTGAGCATGAGGATAAAGAAGAATCCGGCACTCGGGAAGAGCGAGTTTTCCGGCATCCGGGAATCGTTGTTCCGCGCTCCGGGCGGCCGAGCCACCATCGTTCCCACCGGCAGCCGCACCACGAAGGAGTCGCCGTGTCGAGCATCCCCCGCGATCAGTGGTACGTCGCCGCGTACGGGCGAGAGATCGGCCAGGAGCTGTTCACCCGCACCATATGCGGCGAGTCCATCCTGTTCTGGCGCACCCGCGCCGGGACCGTCACCGCCATGTCCGACCGCTGCGTGCACCGCCGGTTCCCGCTGTCGCAGCCGCCCAGCCGGCTCGTCGAGGACCAGGTGGTCTGCGGGTACCACGGCTTCACCTACGGCGCCGACGGCGGCTGCGTCGCCGTCCCCGGCCAGACCAGGGTGCCGCGTACCGCCCGGTTGAAGAGCTACCCGGTCGTCGAGCTGGACTCCTTCGTCTGGGTCTGGATCGGCGACCCCGCCCGGGCCGACGCGGCCCGCATCCCGCGCGCGCCCTGGCTGGACTCGCCCGAGTACACGACGGTGTCGGGGATGGAGCCGCTCCAGGCGCGGTTCGGGCTGCTGGTGGACAATCTCATGGACCTGTCGCACGAGACGTACCTGCACGGCGGGTACATCGGCACCCCCGAGGTGGCCGCCACCCCGATCACCACCACGGTGGACGAGGAGGCCGGGATCGTGCACGTCAGCCGCCACATGGACGACGCCGAATGCCCGCCGTTCTACGCCAAGTCCACCGGGCTGACCGGCCGCATCATGCGCTGGCAGGACATCGAGTACACCTCGCCGTGCCTGTACAAGCTGCACTCCCGCATCGCCCCGCTCGGCGTGCTGCCCAACGCCGACGGCGGCGACCCGGACGCCTTCCACGTCGAGGTCGTGTACGCGATCACGCCCGAGACCGAGCACTCCACGCACGACTTCTGGGCGGTGGCCCGCGACTTCGCCCTGGACGACCAGGGCGTGTCCGACTTCCTGGCCGAACAGAACCGCACGGTGGTGCTGCAGGACGTGGCCGCGCTCGACGTGCTGGAACGGGTGATCGCGACCGAGCCGGCGGGCTACCAGGAGCTGTCGATCAACATCGACACGGGCGGGCTGGCGGCCCGGCGCATGCTGGCCGGACTGGCGGGGCAGGGCGCCCCGGCCCGGCAGGCGTGACGGGCATGGAGCCCGGACGCGTGCCCACCCGGCGTGGGCTGCTCCGCGTGGTGTGGCTGCCGGGGAGCGACCTGCTCCAGGGCACCTGCCACTGCGGCGCCGTACACGTCGCCGACGGGCCCGTCGAGGTCTGGGAATGGCTCCTCGGCCACCCGACCGGCCACGACACCCCCACGAACCCGCCGCCACCCGACGCCCCTGTCGGGACGGCGCGTCCGGACGCCCTGTCGGGGACGGGAGCCGCCCGATGAGCGCTGAGCGCAAGCTGGTCGTGCAGGCTCGGGACCCGGTCGCCGACGGGGTCGTCGCGCTCGACCTGCGCGACCCGGCAGGCGCCGAGCTGCCCGCATGGGAGCCCGGCGCGCACATCGACCTGGTGCTCGGCGGCGACCGCGTCCGCCAGTACTCGCTGTGCGGTGACCCGGCCGACCGCACGACCTGGCGCGTCGCCGTGCTGCGCGAGCCGGACGGCCGGGGCGGCTCGGCGTACGTGCACGAGGACCTCCACCCGGGCACGACGGTCCTCGCCCGAGGCCCGCGCAACCACTTCCCGCTCCACCCGGCGCCCCGCTACCTGTTCGTCGCCGGAGGCATCGGCATCACGCCCATCCTGCCGATGGTGCGGGCCGCCGACGCCGCCGGCGCCCGGTGGCACCTGGCTTACGGCGGTCGTACGGCGGGCTCGATGGCGTTCGCCCGCGACCTCGAGGCCGCGCACGGAGACCGGGTGGAGCTGCGCCCGCAGGACGAGCACGGCCTGCTCGACCTCGACGCCCTCCTGGCGCGGGCCACCCCGGACACCCTCGTGTACTGCTGCGGCCCCGCCCCGCTGCTGGCGGCGGTCGAGAGCCGCTGCGCGGACCGGCCGTCCGGCACGCTGCACGTGGAGCGCTTCGAGCCCAGGGAGGCGGCCGACCTCGTAAGGGCGGAGTCCTTCGAGGTCGAACTGGCCGTCACCGGCGTCACCCTCACCGTGCCCCCGGACCGCTCGATCCTCGACGTCGTGCTGGAGGCCGGCGTGCAGGTCCTATCCTCGTGCCATGAGGGGACGTGCGGCACCTGCGAGACCGCGGTGCTGGCCGGCGCGGTCGACCACCGCGACTCCCTCCTCACCTCCGAGGAGCGGGCGGTGAACGACACCATGTTCGTCTGCGTCTCCCGCGCCGCCTGCCCCAGGCTGGTCCTCGAACTCTGACCAGGGAGCCGCCGATGCAGATCCCAGCCCCCAGGCAAACGGCCGAACGCACCGGCCCGGTCGTGGCCCGCGCGCTGCAGATCCTCGGCGCGTTCACGCCCGACCGGCGCTCGCTCACCCTCAGCGAGCTGTCCCGGCACGCCCGCCTGCCGGTCTCCACGGTGCACCGGCTGGCCGCCGAGCTGCTGGCCTGGGGCGCGCTCGAACGGGATCCGGCCGGGTGCTACCACATCGGCCTGCGCCTGTGGGAGATCGGCTCGCTCGCCCCGCGCGGCCTGGGCCTGCGCGAGGCCGCGCTGCCGTACCTGGAGGACCTGTCCCAGGTCACCCGCGAGAACGTGCAGCTGGCCGTCCGGGAGGGCGCCGAGGTGGTGTTCGTCGAACGGATCGCCGGGAGCAAGGCCGTCCCCGTGCTGACCCGGGTCGGCGGCCGCTTCGCGCTCACGGCCACGGGCGTCGGCCTTGTGCTGCTCGCGTACGCGCCGGCCGAGGTGCAGGAGCAGGTCGTGGCCGGCCCCATGACCCGCTACACCGAACGGACCATGACCACCCCGCGGCAGATCCGCGCCGCGCTCGCCGACACCCGCGCCCGCGGTTACGCCGTCAGCGACCGGCAGGTCACCATGGACGCCGTGTCGGTCGCGGCGCCGATCCACGACGCCCGGGGCGACGTCGTGGCCGCGGTGTCCCTCGTGGTCCACCACGGCGGCACGTCGCCCCACGCGCTCGCCCCGCTCCTGCGCACCAGCGCCCGCGCCATCTCCCGCGCGCTGCCGCCGTCCACCCGAGGCTCGTGACGGGCCCGGTCACTTTCGGCTCGTGACGGGCCCGGTCACGCTCGGGGTCGTGACGGCTGAGGTCAGCCGAGGCGGGCCAGTTCCTCCTCGGTGAGCTCCAGGTCGGCGGCGCCGATGGAGTCGAGGATCGTCTCCGGCCGGCTGGCGCCGGGGATGGGGATGACGACCGGGCTGCGGGCCAGCTCCCAGGCGAGGCAGACCTGCTGGGGGGACACGCCGCGCGTCTCGGCGATCTCGGTGAAGGCGTCCCTCTGGCTCAGCTCCCCGGTGCGGCCGATGCCGCCCAGCGGCGACCAGGGCAGGAACGCCAGGCCGAGCTCGGCGCAGACGTCGATCTCGGGCTCGCTGGAGCGGAAGCGCGGAGAATACTCGTTCTGCACGCTCACCAGGCGCTCACCCAGGATGTCGTGGGCGAGCCTGATCTGCTCGGGGTTGGCGTTCGAGATGCCGGCCATCTGGATCTTGCCGGCGTCGTGCAGGTCCTTCAGCGCGCCGATGGTCTCCGCGTACGGCACCTTCGGGTCGGGCCGGTGGTGCTGGTAGAGACCGATGCTCTCCACGCCGAGGGCCTTGAGCGAGCGCTCGCAGGCCTCCTTGAGGTACGACGGGTCGCCGTTCACGGACCAGCCGCCGCCGGCGACGCGGGTGTGGCCGCCCTTGGTCGCGACCAGCACCGTGTCGGCGTCGCCGCCCCAGCGGGCCAGCGCGAGGGCGACCAGGCGCTCGTTGTGGCCGACGTCGTCGTGCGAAGGCGTGTAGGCGTCTGCCGTGTCGATCAGCGTGACACCGGCCTCCAGGGCCGCGAGCAGGGTGCGGATCGACTGGTCCTCGTCGGGCATGTGCCCGGCCACCGACATGGGCATGGCGCCGAGCCCGACGGCCCCGACCTGGCGGTTTCCGATGGTGCGCGTTCGCATGGCGTTGTGCATGGGTCCACCCTGCCTGCTGGAGCGCGCTCCAGGTCAACTTTCGCGCGCCGGCGTCCAGCGCATGGCCAGGAGCAGGGTGTCGTCGCTGTGCAGCACCTCGCGGCGCATCATCCGTACGAGGGTGTCGGTCAGCTCGTCCACCGGCAGGTCCCGGTGCCGGCCCGCCAGCTCGGCCAGCTCGTCCAGCCCCGCGTTGAGGTCGCGCCGGGCCTCCACCAGCCCGTCGGTGTAGAACAGCACCAGCGTGCCGGGCCCCAGCCACCGCTCGGCCACGTGGTCGCTGCCCGGATCCGGGTAGCCGAGGCCGCGCCCCCACGCCTCCAGGTACGTCGCCGGCTCGCCGGGCGCCACGATCAGCGGTGGCGGGTGGCCGCCGGTGGCCACCCGGAGCACGCCGGTACGGGGGTCGAAGCGAGCCACCAGTACGGTGCCGGCCAGATCGGGGTAGACCGGCTGCAGGATGGCCGCGGCGCGCTCCACGACGTTCTCCAGCGGCAGCCCGGCCAGGGAGAGCACGCGGACGGCGTGGATGATGTTGAGCGCGGCGCGGGTGCTGGCCACGCCGTGGCCGGCCGCGTCCACCACGACGACGTGCAGCTCGCCGCCCGGCATGATCACGACGTCGTAGAGGTCGCCGCCGGTCGGCGCGTCGTCCTCGGAGGAGGAGTAGTAGACCGCCAGCCGCGCCTGCTCCACGTGCGGGATCGGCGGGCGCAGGGCGTCCTCCAGCTCGCGGAAGATCGCCCGGTGGGCCCGCCTGAGCCGTACGTCGCGCTCCTCCAGCTCCGCGACCAGGGCCAGCACGTCCTGGCGGGCGTCGGCCAGCTCGCCCTCCAGCGTGCGGATCCGCCGCAGCGGCTCATCGGGGACGGACTTCACACCGCCCCCCGCCCATGCCGAGGCTGCTCGACCACCAGCCCCCCTGTCCGTAGCAGTCGCGGGCCAGCTCGCTCACCGCCGTGATCAGCTTAGACCGGGAGGCCGGGCCGAAGCCGCCTTCCGGGGCCGCGGCGCGTACGGCGTGCCGCGCGGCGAAGCAGACGGCTGGCGACAATGCGGTGATAAGCGCATTTGTCGGGCCGGATCCGCCCTATGATCCTGATGATCGACTCCGTGAGGAAGGGCACCTGTGGGCGAGAAGTCGGATGAGTGGAAGAGCGCGATCGACACGACCAGGCCCAGCATCGCCAGGGCCTATGACGTCGTCCTGCACGGCAAGGACAACTTCGAGGTCGATCGCGCCTTCGTCGCGGAGATCGTCAAGGTCATCCCGGAGATCTACGACGTGGCGGCCTACAACCGCCAGATCCTGGACCGCGGCGTCCGTTTCATGATCGACCAGGGCATCACGCAGTTCATCGACCTCGGCTCGGGGCTGCCGACCGTGGAGAACACCCACCAGGTCGCGCAGCGCGCGAACCCGGAGGCCCGCGTGGTCTACGTCGACAACGACCCGATGGTGCTGGCCCACGGCCGGGCGCTCCTGGCCGAGAACGAGCGCACCGCGGTGGTCACCTCGGACCTGCGCGACCCGGTGGCGATCCTCGGCGACGAGGCCGTCAAGCAGCTCATCGACTTCGACCGCCCGGTCGGCGTGATGCTGGTCGGCATCCTGCACCACCTGCACGACGACGAGGACCCGCAGGGGATCGTCGATGCGTACATGGCCGCCGTCCCGCCGGGCAGCTACCTCTTCATCACCCACTTCTGCGACTCGAGCCAGGAGTCCCGCGACGCGGAGAAGCAGTACCTCGCGCTCCTCGGCACCGGCAGGTTCCGCACCGTCGCGGAGATCACCGGCTTCTTCGAGGGGTTCGAGCTGGTGGAGCCGGGCGTCGTGCCGCTGCCGTTGTGGCGTCCGGAGGCGGACGTCCCCGAGGAGCTGACCGTGGGCCAGCGCCTCATGTTCGGCGGCATCGCGCGCAAGCCCTGATCGTGTCGTCGCGCCGGGGCACCGAGCCGAGCCGGGCGGCCATGGACCTGGCCCGGCGGCAGGGCGCGGCTCCCGAGCTGATGTACGTGGTGGACCTGCCCGGGTACGAAGTGTCCGAGCAGTCGGTCGGCGTGATCAACGACGACGGTTTCGGCGCGGTCTACACCTCGCCCGATGGCAAGCGGGTGGAGCTGCGGATCGACCGCGGGCCGTATGTGCGCACGGGCACGTGCGAGCGTGACGGCGGCGGCTGGTACGTCGTGAACGGCGGCGAGCAGGAGTACGTCGCCGTGCGCAAGGACCACCACATCCGGCTGATCTGCCCGGTCGGCCAGGTGGACCGGGCGGTGCTGAAGCGGGCCGCGCAGGGCGCCCGCCCGGCGACCGGCACGGGCCCGCCCGCTCCCTCGCCACCGGCTCCGGTGGAGCGCGGCGATCTGCCCCGGAACGGCGACGCCGCTCCCATCCGGCGGAGAGGGCCCGGCGGCTGAGAGCGGGGCCCGGATGTCCCGGCCCCCGCTCCCGCGGTCACTTCACGAGGTAGGCGTCGGAGAGGATCTGCTGGACGGAGTTGCCGTCCTTGTCCTGCGCCTCGACCTTGATCGAGATGCTGCCGGGGCCCTTGGGGTTGAGCACCAGCACCTTGCCGCCGGGCAGCACCGTGGCCCGGGTCCAGTGCGCACCCTTGTCACCGGAGATCCAGACCGCCCGCAGCGACGACGAGCGGCCGCCCTCGGTCCTGACGGTGAAGGCGAACGGCCGGCCGCCCTGGACCGTGTCGTTCTCCGGCAGGCCGAGCTCGTACCGCAGCCGGATCATCGGCACCTGCGCGCAGGGCTGCTTGTCCTCCCACAGCACGGAGTCCAGGCAGGGGTAGGGGTTGCTGTCGCCCGTGGGGCGGGCGGAGCGGAACGTCCAGCTGGTCTCCACGCCGGTGCCGGCGTGCTTCCCGGGGAAGGCGTCCTTCCACGAGCTCGTCAGCCGGTAGGTGCCGGACCCGGCGGGGACGCCGTAGTAGGGCACGCCCAGGTCGTCGTACTGCGGCTTGACCTCGGCGGCACCGCTGAACAGCCGGAGCTCCTCGGTCCCCGGCGCGCCCTGGTACATGTGGGTCGGGTCGGAGGCGTCGGAGTAGTAGCCGAAGCCGATCGGGCTGAGCGCGCGCAGCCGCAGCCGGTCGCCCTGGCGGCAGCCGTCGCAGTAGATGATGGGGGTGACCCAGTCCGGCAGGCCGGCGCCGGCCGCGAACTGCGAGGGCATGATGGCCTCGTTCCAGTCCTCCCGCTCCTTGGTCGCGCGGTTGAAGCCGCGGGCCGAAGCGGCGAAGCGCGCGCCGCCCGAGGCAGGGTCGATGAAGGTGAACTCACGCTCCCACAGCACGTCCCGGCCGGGCGCGTTGTAGTACTCGGTCCTGGCCGTGGGCCCGGCGAAGGCGTGCGAGCCGCGGATGCTGAAGCGCTGCTCGGGGTTGTAGGTGTGGTTGACCTCGGTGAAGTTCGTGTACGGGCCCCACGTGCCGGGCTGGGGGGCGAACCGGGCGTGGTAGGTGGTGTCGATCTCGGTGAGGTCGCGCGCCTTCGGGGCGAAGCTCAGCTTGCCCGCCGTGGTCCCCTTCACGTAGTAGGCCAGCTTGTACTCGAACGGAGTGGTCGGCGTGACGCGCAGGGCGGCGCTCGGGTACGGCTTGCGGGCCAGGGCCTTGCCGAGCCGGTCCGCCTCGCCGCTGTCGATCCACAGCACCGGGATCTTGTTGTGGTCCGTGTAGTGCGAGTCGCTGAGCAGCCAGGCGAACCGGTCGCTGGTGACCACGCCGGCGGCCCCCACCTTGATCGCCAGGTCCACGTCGGCCGTGAAGAGGTCGAGCGAGTCCCTGGCCGGGAGGTAGACGAGCTTGCCGCGCGCGTCCGCGCCGCCGCGCAGGTCGTCGCCCGTGGTCAGGCTCAGGCGCTGGTCGGCGGCGAACTTCGGCACCAGCGGATCGTGCTCGCTGACGTAGTGCGGGTTGAGCCGGAGCCCCGGCACGGCCAGCTCGACCTCGGGCGCCCGGCGGATCTGGTCGAACAGCACCGTGGAGGTGCCCACCGTGGGCGCCTTGCGCACCGGCGTGACCCAGAACCTGCCCCGGTTCACGGGCTCGTAGCTGAGCAGCGACGCGCCCGCGTACATCTGGCCCGAGGCGGTCGTGCGGGCGACCATCAGGTTCATGAACACCGGCTCCGACGTGCGGGGCGTGCTCACCTGGATCTGCTCGAGCTCGGTCGCGTCCAGGGTCACCGTGGTGTCGCCGTCGAGCTTGATCTCGGGGGCGAGCAGCGTGGCGTACTGGATCTGCCGGTCCGGCCTGGTGTACCACCAGGGCATGTCGCCGATGGAGTAGACGCCGCCGTGCGCGAGCTTGAGCTCGGTCTCCACCGTGCCGGGCGTGTCGGTGGTCCGCCAGTTCGCGGTGGCCGTGGTCATCGGCTCGCCCTGGAGGAGCGGGTCGGTGTCGCTGACCCGGAGGGCGGTCAGGACCCCCGGGTTGAGCGTCCATTCCGGCTTTCCGACCAGCTTGACGCGTACGGTGTCCAGCTTGGCGCCCTTGTGGAGGGCGATCGGCGCGGTCAACCGGGTCGTGCCCGCGGTGGCCGTCAGGCGGCCCTCGTACCAGCCGGGGTCGCCGAGCGTGGGCTCGATGGTGAGGTCCGCGCTCGCGTCGCCGCCCGCGGGGACGGTCAGCGACGACGGGGTGAGCGTGGCCATCCCGGCGGGCGGCTGGGCGTCACCACGCTTGAGCGTCATCGACAGGGCCAGCGTGACGGGGTCCTTGCCGGTGTTGCGGAAGGTCACCTTCCTGGCCAGCGTCTGGCCCGTGTACGGGTCGGTGAACCCCGCGTGCACCGTCGCCAGGTCGTCGAAGACCTGCTGGGTGACGGCCTGCCCGATGTCCAGCCGGCCCGAGCCCTGGTCGTAGACCGTGCCGTCGGTCGGCTTCGCGGTGCCCGTCAGCGCGGTCTTGAGCTGCTCGGGCGTCCAGTCGGGGTGCTGGACGGCGAGGATCGCGGCGGAGGCGGCCACGTGCGGGGCGGCCATCGAGGTGCCGGACGCCGCGGTGTAGTTGTCGTCGATCGGACCGCCGCCCGGGACGCTGCTGCCCTCGCCCAGCGAGGTGCCCGCCGCGCGCGCGGCGATGATGTTCACACCGGGAGCGGTGATCTCCGGCTTGATCGCGAAGTCCTCGCTCAGGCGCGGGCCGCGGCTGGAGAACGAAGCGATCTTGTCGGCCGAGTCCACCGCGCCGACGGTGAGCGCCGAGGTCGCCGCGCCGGGGGAGGCGATGGTGTACCGGCCGGGGCCCGAGTTGCCCGCAGCGACCACGAACAGCGTGCCGTACTCGGCGGTCAGCTCGTTGGCCGCCTGGCTCAGCGGGTCGGTGCCGTCGGTCGGGCTGCTGCTGCCCAGGCTCATGTTGACCACCCGGACGCGCTCGGTGGCCGCCTGCCACTGCATCGCCGCGATGATCTCGGAGTTGTTACCGCTGCCCGTGTCGTCCAGGGCCTTGGCGATGGTCAGCTTGGTGCCGGGGGCGACGCCCTTGTACTTGCCGCCGGAGGCGGCGCCGCTGCCGGCGATGATCGACGCCACGTGGGTGCCGTGGCCGACCCGGTCGGTGACCTCGTCGGGGTTGCCGCCGCCCGGCATGCCGGCCGGGACGAAGTTGCGGGACGCGACGATCCTGCCCTGCAGGTCGGGGTGCGCCAGGTCGATGCCGCTGTCGATGATGCCGACCTTGGCGCCCGTGCCGTCGTAGCCGGCCGCCCAGGCCGCGGGGGCGCCGATCTGCGGGTTGCTGACGTCGTCGAGCGCCTTGGCCTTGCCGTCGAGCCACACCTTGCGCAGGCCGCTCGTCAAGGCCCTGGCGTCGTTCCGGCCCCCTCCCAGGGACTGCCAGAACGCGGCGGCCTGCTTCTTGTCCACCTTGATCGCGGCGCCGTCGATGCTCTCCAGCACCATCGGCTCCGTGCCGCCCTTCAGCGACCTGGCCTTGCCCGCCAGGTCGGCGGCCTTGGTCTGCGGCTGGTACTGGACGATGAGCGGCAGCTGCGCGGTCTTGGCGTCGCCGTAGCCGTTGGCCGCCAGGTAGTCGACGTTGAACAGCTCCTTGTCCAGCAGGCCCCCGCTGACGTAAGGGGCGGCGTCAGCGGGGATCACGTAGTAGCCGTGGTCGTCCTGCTGAGCCTGGTACGTCCGCGCCTCCGCACCCTCGACGGGCTCCAGCGTGGCCGAGGCGCGGCCCGAGGCGTCCTTCGCGTAGGTGACGGTGTCCCCGGTGATCAGCGTGATCTTGACCGCCGGCAGGCCGGTCACCGGCGCGTTCGCCCTCGTGGCCGCCCCCGTGGTCGCCGTCGTGGTCGCCGTCGTGACGGTCGCCGCGACGGCCGCCTGCGGGACCGCGGCGAGCGGCGCCGCGAGTAAGGACGCGAATAAGGCCACGAGTCCGCGGCGCCGGGGGGTGGACAGCATACGCACACCTTTCTCCAGACCTGGGAAACGCCGGAGATCGTTTCCTCGCTGACCTAATCTGGGATTGAGTCAGGGCACAAGTCCGCCGAACGGGCCAAAACCCGCCAGGTGGCGGTAACCCGCCATCCCTGCGGCGGGAGGAAGGGCGTCGCCGATGCTCAAAGCGATCGGCCTGTCACCGGCAGAGAGCCGCCTGTACGCGACGCTCGTCGAGAACCCGCGATCATCCGCCGCCGAACTCGCCACCCACTGCGGCGTCTCGACGCCCCTGGCGGCCCGGACGCTGGCGGCCTTCGCGCGGCGCGGCCTGGCCAGCAGGTTGCCGGGCCGCCGCGCCCGTTACGTCGCCGTCGCCCCCGACATCGCCTTCAGGCCGCTGCTCACCCGCCAGGAGGAGGAGCTCCACCAGGTCCGCACGGCCATCCACGAGCTCACCACGTCGTTCCACCTGGCCTCCCGCTACGCGGCGCACCCGGCCGAGCAGGTCGAGGTCGTCACGGGGACCGACAACATCATCAGCAGGGCGTACGCGCTCCAGGACAGCGCGCAGACCATGTTCCGCAACATCGACAAGCCCCCGTACGTCATGCGCGGCCACGCCGACAACGTCGAGCGCGAGCGGCGCATGCTCAGGTCGGGCATCGACTACCGCAGCGTGTACGACCTGGAGTCGCTGGCTCTGCCCGGCAAGCTGCGGCTCGTCCAGGACTCCGTGGCCCACGGCGAGAAGGCCCGCGTGGTGGCCGGGGCGGCGGCCAAGATGTGGATCGCCGACGACGCGCTCGCGCTGATCCCCATCCGCAACGGGGCGTACTCCATCGACGCGGCGTTCATCCTGCACCGGTCCGCCCTGCTCGACGCGCTGATCGCGCTGTTCGAGCTCGAGTGGCGGCGGGGGTTCCCGCTGCGCGGGGAGCCCCGGCCCGCCGCCGGCCCCGGCGAGCCCGACGAGCTGACCAGGGACCTGCTCGCGCTGCTCGCGGGCGGCCTGACGGACGAGGCCATCGCGCGGGCGCTGGGGCTCGGGCTGCGCACCGTTCAGCGCCGCATCCACGCCGTCATGCAGGAGCTGAACGCCATCACCCGCTTCCAGGCGGGGCTGGCGGCCCGGGAGCGCGGCTGGATCTAGACCCGGGCATCACGCGTCCGGACGGGTCAGGGTGAAGACCGACGCCCGCGACTGCGGGTAGAAGCCGGCCGGCAGCGGGCCCGCCTCCCGCCACCCGAGCCTGCGATAGAGGCCGGCGGCGGGCGCGCCGGGGTCGGTGATGAGCCAGGCGGAGGGCCGGCCGGCGGTCATCCCGTCGAGCAGCCGCGCGCCGATCCCCTGGCCCTGGTGGCCGGGGTGGACGAAGAGCTCGACGACCTCGAAGGCGCCGCGGGTCAGCGCGGTCGCCGCGGGCAGGCCGAAGGCCGTGACGAGGGCGTCATAGACGCGGTTGCCGCTCAGCTCGTCCGGGGTCGGCCAGCCGTAGCAGACGCCGGTGAGCCGGTCGGCGTCGTCGGTCGTGGTCAGCGCGCTGAAACCCGGTTTGGCGGCACCCGCGGCGAGCTTGGCGGGGTAGCGGCCGAGCTGCTCGGGAGTCTCCGACCACGGCGGGGCGGCGTAGCAACGCTGGTAGAGGTCGATGATCTGGGCGGATATCGCGGTGATGCCAGGTCCGTCGTGATGCATACGCGAAGCCTAATTGCGACTAGTTCGCAAGAGCAAGTTACTTGCATTCTGTCACCGGGCCGCGCACACGTCCTGGTACGGCACGTCCGGGAGGTACCGGTCCCATTCGGCGGGCGTGAGCGTGCGACCCGCCCGCGCGCACACCTTCCCGATCATCAGCGCGTCGCCGACGGGCACCTCGCGCACGGCCCCGGCCTCCAGGCCGTCCTGCATGCCGACGTACAGGACGCTCCCGTCGGCGCCGAAGGCCATGGACGAGGGGGCGAACTCCCCGACCCGGTACGAGCTGCCGAGCCGGCGCCTGGACCGGACGTCCCAGAGCTCGAGCACGCCCTCGTCGGTGGACGTGGCGAGGGTCCTGCCGTCCGGCGAGAAGACGATGACGTCGCTGGCGCCGGCGGCGCGGGGCAGGACGGGACGCAGCGGGGTCGGGCCCTTGACGTCCCACAGCCCGATCCGGTGGGTGGCGGACTCCTGGACGGCCAGGAGCCCGTCACGGCTGACGGCCAGCGTGCCGGCGTCGCCGAGCCCGGAGCCGACGGCCTTGCCGGTCATCACGTCGACGAGCCTGCCGTCTCCCGAGACGAACACCTGCCGTCCCGGAAGGAAGGGGCCGATGCTCAGCCGGGTCTTGTACGCGGCCACCGCGCGGCCGTCGGCGGCGTCCAGCACGACCACGCTCATCAACGGACTCTCGCCCAGCAGGAGGGTGACGGCGATCCTGCGCCCGTCGGGGGTGAAGTTGACGTACGCCGGCTGGTAGTCGCCTTCCCCCACCCGCTTGGACCAGAGTTTCCTCCTGCTCGCCAGGTCCCACAGGGTGATCGTGCGGTCCATGCCGGCGACGGCCAGCCTGGTGCCGGCGTCGTCCATGCCCAGGATGGACCCTTCCTCCCCGACACGCAGGCGGCCCGCCTCCTTACGCGTCCGCAGGTCGAACACGCTCAGCTCGGCACCGTTCGTCCAGGACACCGCCCAGTGGGCGTCGCGGCTGAGCGTCGGGGTGTCGGGCACGGCGACGGACGGGGTGCGCGGCACGAGGTCCACGCTGATGACGGTGTCGTCGACGAGGTAGCGCAGCGTCCTGCCGTCGGGGTCGAAGCGGACGTCGCCGAACTCGCCCTCGGCGCGGTAGCGCAGGACGGTCCGCTGGTCGCTGATCCGCATGACCTCCAGGTCGCGGCCGTAGAAGCCGGCGATGTAGCGCCCGTCGGCGCTGAACCGGAGCCGTCCGGAGTCGTGGCAGATCCCGCAGTTCAGCGTTTCCTTCAGCTTGTGCGGGCGCCCGGTGACGGCGTCCACGAGGACGATGTCGCCCGCGACGTCGGAGCAGGCCAGGGTCTTTCCGTCCGCGCTGTAGGCCGCCAGGACGTGGCTCTTCACGCAGGCGGGGAAGGGGCGCTCGGTGGTCCAGCCGGGCAGGCCGATCTGGTCGAACCGGTAGCCGGGCAGCAGCAGGTGTTTCCCCGTCGGATCCACGAGCGGCGCGGGGGTCTGCGCCATCGTCCGGTCCGCGTAGACCAGCCGGCCGAACTGCTTCCCGGTGGTCACGTCGATGAGGAAGGGGACGTCGTCGGCCATGGTGACGACGAGCGTCGTCTCGTGCTCGCCGAACACGACGCCGTAGCCGCCGTTCCCGGTCGGCTCAAGAGATCTGCGCACCAGCGTCCTGCCGGTCTTCAGGTCCCAGACGCCGAGCTCGTCCGAGGTGGTCTGGGCGAGCAGGCGCCCGCTGCGGCTGAGCGCGGGGCCCTGGATGATCGTCCCGCGCAGGGTCATGCCGGGCCAGCTCGCCGTCCGCCTGCCGGTGCGCACGTCGTAGACGTTGACGCCGCCCTCGCTGAAGCTGACCAGCGTGCGCCCGTCGCGGCTCAGCGTCCGCCGGCCCATGCCCTTGACCGGGGGGTCGCGGAAGGCGGCCGTCTCCAGTTGCTGGAGCGAGCCCATCAGGCTGGAGCGGGCCTCCGGCTGCGGCGAGACCCGGTACGCGGCCACGCTGAGCAGCATGGCGAGGCCCGGATCGGCGGTGCGCATGCGGTCGGACTCGGCCGCCACCTGCTTGGCGGTCAGGATGTCGAGCCGCTCGACGGCCTGCCGGCGCTGCCACACGGCCAGCCCGCCCGCCACCAGCGCCACCGCCAGCAGCCCGGCCAGCGCCGACGTGACCAGCGTCCTGCGCCGGCTGCGCCTCCTGGTCAGCTCGGTGCCCGCACGCAGGAAATCGCGCTCGAACGGGGTCAGCGTCAGGTGCCTGCGGCCGGTCGCCGCCCAGCTCAGCGCCTGCTCCAGGCGGCTGCCCTGCAGCACGTCGCCGTCGCGCCGGCCGTGCTCCTCCCAGTGCCGCGCCGCCGCGTTGATCTCGTCCAGCATCGCCAGCCCGGCGCGCTCGGCCTCCATCCACGTCCGCAGGCGCGGCCAGGCCCGCACCAGGCCGGGACGCGCCAGCGCCACCGACCCGTCCCGGGTGGTGACCACGTACGAGAACGCCTCCAGGATCCGCTGGACGGCCGCCGCCTCGTGGTCCGGCCGGCCGCCGAACAGCTCCTCGTGGCCGGCCCGCCGCAGCGTCTCCTGGCCCTCGGCGTTCACCGCCACCAGCCGCAGGAACACCTCGGCCGCCAGGTCGCGCGCCTCCGGGCCGAGCGAGCCGTAGGCGTCCTCGGCGATCGCGCCCAGCGCGGGGTCGTCCCGGTCGGGCGCCCGCATCCCCCCGGCGCGGCGGCTGCCGGCCGCCAGCAGCCCGCCCACGTCGGACCCGTCGCCGCTGACCAGCGCCAGCAGCAGGTCGCGGGCGGACGGCCGGGCCCGCGGATCCTTCTCCAGCGCGGCCTCGATCAGCGTGGCCAGCCCGGGGGGCAGCGCGCTCACGTCGGGGTGGTGCGTCAGCACGCGGTGCATGACGCCGCCCAGGTTCTCGCCGCCGAAGGCGTCCTGCCCGGTGGCCGCGAACACCATGATCGCGGCCCACGCGAAGACGTCGGCCGCCGTCCCCGCCCGCTGCCCGGTCAGCACCTCGGGCGCCATGTAACCGGGCGTTCCGGCCAGCTCGCCGGTCCTGGTCAGCGACATCTCCGCCGTCCTGGCGATGCCGAAGTCGATCACGCGTGGCCCGTCCGGGCCGAGCAGCACGTTGTCCGGCTTCAGGTCGCGGTGGACGACGCCCGCCTCGTGGATCGCGGTGAGCGCCGTGGCCACCGCCGTCGCCAGCCGGTGCAGGTCGTCGCCGGTGAAGCGCCGCCCGTCCCGCACGGCCTCGCGCAGGCTCGGGCCCGCCACGTACTCCGAGACCAGGTACGGTTTGCCGCCGTCGAGATCGGCCGCCAGCAGCCGGGCGGTGCAGAACGAGGCCACCCGCTCCGCCGCGGCCGCCTCCTTGGCGAAGCGCCCGCGGTCGCCCGCCGCGTGCAGCACCTTCACCGCCACCCGCCGCCCGTCGGGGTCGTAGGCGTCGTAGACGACCCCCTGACCTCCCGCGCCGAGCCGCCCGGCCAGCCAGTAGTCCCCGATCTGCTGCGGATCCCCCGCGATCAGCGCCTCCACGGCGGGTTAGATGCCCCAGGATCCGCCAAAGTTGCGGTGAGCACGCGGGGAGTTCCGGTCGGTGTCCGGTCTGCGCGTATCGTCTGTCCGGTGAGCTTGATGTGGGTCGCCGACGCCGTACCGGCGTTGGCCGCGGTCTCGTTCGCGGCCTCCACGTCGTTCCGCCCGCGGCTCAGGTCGCGCCTGCCCGAGCTGACGCTCCTGGCCGCGGCCGTCTCCCTGGCCGTCACGCTCGCCCACGTCATGGGCGCGGTGGAGGCGGCGCCGGGCGCCGACGCGCTGGGGATGGCCGAAGGGCTGGCGCTCGCGGCGCTGGCCGGCCTGGTCGTCCGGTACGCGCCGCCCCGGCGGGCGGCCCCGGCCGCGTCGGCGGCGGGCCTGGCCGGGGCCGTCTGGCTGCTGAGGTTCTTCTTCCCGGTCTCGTGGCTGGAAGCGGTGGGCGCGTCCGCGTTCTGGGGCCTGGGCGCGCTGCTGGCCGCCGCCGTGGGCGGCTACCTGCGCTTCCTCGACGTACGGCAGGCGCGCGCGGCGGCCGACGCCCGGACCGAGCTGCGGCTGCGGCTGGCCCGGGACCTGCACGACTTCGTCGCCCACGACATCAGCGAGATGGTGGCGCACGCCCAGGCGGGCATGGTGGCGGGCGATCCGCTGGACGCCCTCGAACGCGTCGAGGCGGCCGGCCAGCGCGCCCTGTCGATGCTGGACCGGACCCTGGACACGCTGCACCACGACCGGCCCCTCACCCCCGCGGGCGACCTCGACGGCATCCGCGCCGCCGCCGAGCGCTTCTCCGAGGCGGGACCCGCCGAGGTCCGCCTGCGCATGGACACGTTGCCGACGGTGCCCGCGGACACCGGGGCCCTGGCCTACCGGATCGTGATCGAGGGGCTGACCAACGTGCGGCGGCACGCCCCGGGGGCGGCCCGGGTCGATCTCGCCGTGACCGCCGGGTCCGGCGCGCTCGAGATCACCATGACCAACGACGGCGTGGCGGGAACGCGGGGCGGCCGGCGAGGCGGCTCCGGCCTGCCGGCGCTGGCCGCGCTCGTCCGGGAGCAGGGCGGTGACCTGGTGGCGCGGGCCGTACCGGACGGGTGGTCGCTGGCCGCCCGCCTGCCGCTGGCACAATCGCCGGGGTGGCCATCCGCATCCTCATCGCCGACGACCAGGAAGGCATCCGCGCCGCCTTCCGGCTGATCCTCGACGCCCAGCCCGACATGACCGTCGTGGCCGAGGCCGCCGACGGCCGGGCCGCGATCGAGACCGCCAGGGCGATCGGGCCCGACGTCGTGCTCGCCGACATCCGCATGCCCGGGGCCGACGGCATCGAGGTGGCCGGCGCGCTGGCGGGCAGCGGCATCCACGTCGTGATCGTCACCACGTTCGGGCTGGACGAGTACGTCGACGCGGCGCTGCGGAACGGCGCCTCAGGGTTCATCCTCAAGCGCTCCGGCCCCGCGCTGCTCGTCGAGGCCGTCCGGGCCGCGATGAACGGCGACATGCTCATCAGCCCCCAGCTCACCGTCCGGCTGCTCCGGCAGCGCGGCCTGCCCGAGACGCCCCCCGGGACGCCGCACGTCGTCCTCACCGAGCGCGAGGACGAGATCGTGGCGATGGTGGCGCACGGCAGGACCAACGCCGAGATCGCCGCGGAGCTCTTCCTCGCGCCGGGCACGGTCAAGAACCACATCGCCGCGATCCAGCGCAAGATCGACGCCAGGAACCGGGTCGCCATCGCCGCGTGGGCCTGGGCCACCGGCAGAGCCGAGCCGTGATCCCTCAGCGATCCCTCAGCGATCCCTCAGGGTGAGCCGAGGCCGTGCCACTGCCGCAACGCGTCGAGGTGCTCCGGCCTGCCGACGGCGGCGAGGTTGGAGCGGTAGAGGCCGATCGCGTGCGGGTCGTCGAGCTCGGCCCGCGTGCACGGCCGCAGGACGTTGTCCAGCTCGTCGATCACGAAGACCCAGGGGTAGCGGTCGAAGACGAGGTCGAGCAGCTCGCCCGCGGCGCAGCCGCAGTTCTCCTGGAGCTCGGGATGCACCTCGAACAGCAGCGCCGGCAGCGCGGCCAGGCTCTCGGCCGCGCCCCGCAGCACGAAGCCCTCGTACCCCTCGACGTCGATCTTGATGAGGTCGGGCGGGCCGAGGCCGCCGTCGGCGAGGTAGGCGTCGATCGAGGTCATGGGCATGATGAGGGTGCCGGCGGCGGTGCCGACGTTCGCCGCGGCGGCCGAGTGCTTGCCCGTCTGCTCGCCCGACAGGTGCACGGTCAGCCGGCCCGGCGCCGCCCCCACGGCCACGGGCTCGATGGTCACGCGGGCGGCGAGGTCGTTGCGCTCCACGTTGCGCCGCAGGTAGCCGATGTTCTCCGGCACCGGCTCGAAGGCGATCAGGCTGCCGTCCTCGGGCAGGCGCGCCGCGCCGGTGCAGGTGTAGACGCCGATGTTCGCCCCCACATCGAGGACGGAACGGCTGATCGAGGCCAGCCGCTCGAAGACGCCGACCTCGAACTCCTCGTAGTACCCCGCCGAGACCGAAGGCATGATCGTCGCGTCCCACGCGGGGCCGGTCAGCACGACGCCCCGGTAACGCGCCTCGGCGTCGCGGTCGCCGGTGGCCACCCCCAGCCGGAACACCGTGTGGTAGAGCCGGTTGACCAGGGCGAAGCGCCGGATGCTGCGACCGCGCAGGAGCCTGCGGGCCAGGGGACTCCGGTTCGCCGCCCTGGCCGCCCGCATCACCCGGATGGCGAGCCCCTGCCGTAGCCGCTTGATCAAGGTGACCATGACAGGCATTCTGCTCGAACAGCCGCCAAATATTCGTGTAAATGGTGATTGTCAGGGACGTGGTAGCAGGGTCCGGTATTCGTCGGGCAGCCGGCCCGCCAGGTCGGCGTACTCCTCGCCGGCGATCGACTCGCGCAGCATGGTGAAGACCGCCTTGGCGTGCTCGCGAGCCCGCTCGGGGGAGACGCCCTCGCGCGCGGCGATCCGGCGGACGAACTCCTCCAGCGGGACCTCCCGGCCGGAACCCCCGCCCACCCCGCGCTTCAGCGGCGCGTGCAGCTGGACGGGCAGCTGGCCGACCAGGTCCTCGACCTTGCCCGGGGCGATGCGCTCGGCGAGCGTCTCCAGCGCCGCCTCGGTGGCCCGGCGCGCGCCTGAGTAGTCGAGCCCGGCCCGTTCCGCGACCCCGGCCAGGAACTCCCCGGCCGGCACGATCTCGACGTACCCGCGTCCGGCCTCCGCGACCAGGGCCTCGAAGTCGTCCGGGAGGTCGGCCGCCATGTCGGCGAACTCCTCGGGGCTCACCGCCTGCCCCATCGCCCAGAAGACCGCGCGGGTGTGCCGCCCGGCCGCCTCGACGTCGACCCCGGCGCGCTCGGCCACCCGCCGCAGGAACTCCTCGACGCCGAAGGTCTCGGGGTCCCGTTCGGTGTAGAGCCAGGGCATCGCCTCCGGGGGCAGCTCCCTGAGCAGATCGCGGCTCTCGTCCTTGGAGAGCCGCTCGGAGAGCGTACGGAGCGTGGCCTGCACGGCGCGTTCGGCGGCCTGGGGTCCCGCCCCGGTCTGCTGCTCCACGATCTTGAGCAACTGGTCGTAGTACATCCCCGCTCCCCGCGCCGAGCCTGTCGTGTTCCGCCGGCTCAGCTACCCCGGAAAGGGAGACCGTCACCCGTCAGGCGGCCCCGTCAGCCG
This sequence comes from Nonomuraea sp. NPDC051941, assembly GCF_044593615.1. Taxonomy (NCBI): domain Bacteria; kingdom Bacillati; phylum Actinomycetota; class Actinomycetes; order Streptosporangiales; family Streptosporangiaceae; genus Nonomuraea; species Nonomuraea sp. NPDC051941. The sequence continues at coordinate 5,121 of NZ_JBIUCF010000017.1, read as the reverse complement.
GTGCCGCCGCGCAGCAACTCCTTGGAGCCGCGCAGCAGCTCCTTGGAATCGTGTTCCACCAGCACCGGGATGAAATCGCGCACCGGGCTGTCGGCGAATCGGTCATAGGCCGTCCGCACTGCCGCCTCGACCTGCTCGGCCGAACGCGTTCCGGTGAATCTGGCGACCAGCCTGGTCACCACGTCCTGGATCGCCTCACGTTCGAGGCGCTCGTCGTACGCCATGACTTTGTCATAGCACGCTCCAAAGCCCGCACCATAGGGCACTTTTTCGGTATAAATCAGTCACCTTGGGCGGGCGGCCCATGCCCGATATCAGGCGACCTCCGAGGCGGCGTGCGCCTTGATCGCCACGCTGGTCAGCGCCAGCAGCAGATCGAGGTCCGGCTCGGCCTCGACCCTCAGGGTCACCCACGCGTGGTCGGCGTCCACCTGGACCTGATCGCAGTCGCGCAGGTACGGCTCCAGCCGTTCGATCGCGGGCTCCGTCAGGCACAGGCGCACCTCGTCCGCGCCGGTCAGGCGCAGGATCTCGGTGCCGCGGACGGTGAAGGCCATGCCACGCCTGGTGTCGCTCAGCTCCAGGGCCGGCCAGGACAACAGCTGGGCCACCGCGCGGGCCACGTACGGCCCCCGGCGCCCGGTCGATCGCCGCCTGGCGGAAATGACTGTCACGTTTCCATGCTGATGCACCGCACCACGGACCCGCCATCGTCCGTTCTTCAACTGTTATCCGCGTCGTGAGAATTTCGAACCCCGACCCGCTCACCAGGGCGCCGGACGGAACCGGTTGTTCATCCGGCGTTCATCATGCGGACTGCGGGCGGCGCGGCGGCCGTCTCCGTGGCATCGTTGGGTCGGCTGGTGTACAAGCGCCCAGACGCTAGAGGAGATGTCCCGTGTCCTCACCTGTTTCTCGTCGTTCCTTCCTCGGCCGCACCGCGGCGGGGAGCCTTGGCATCGCGTTAGCCGGCAGCATCGAGACCATCGCCGGTCCGGCCGCGCTCGCCGCCACCCGGCCCCCGCTCGGCTACGGCCCGCTGGTCTCCGACCCGGCCGGCATCCTGGCCCTGCCCGCCGGATTCTCGTACCGCGTCGTCGCGGAGGCGGGGGTGACGCTGCTGGAGAGCGGCGAGCCGACCCCGAGCGACGCCGACGGCACCGCGGCCTTCCCGCACGGCCGGGGTGCCACGCTGGTCAACAACCACGAGATCGGAGGCAGCGAGCCGTATCGGGTGCCGGCGCTGCCCGGCCTCACCTACGACCCCGGCGCCGGGGGCGGCACCACGAACATCGACGTCGACGCGCACGGCGAGCGGATCCGCGAATACGTCAGCCTGGCCGGCACCCACAACAACTGCGCCGGCGGTAAGACCCCGTGGAACACCTGGCTGACCTGCGAGGAGACAGAGCAGCGCGCCGGCGGGGCCTACCAGAAGGACCACGGTTACGTCTTCGAGGTCGACCCGTTCGACCGCGAGGCCAACCAGGACCCGGTGCCGCTGAAGTTCCTCGGCCGCTACTCGCACGAGGCCGTCGCCGCCGACCCGAGGACGTCGGCGATCTACCTGACCGAGGACGCCGGCGGTCCGAACGGGCTCTACTACCGGTGGACCCCGCCGAGGAGGTTCCACGGTCGCAAGGGCGCGCTGCGGGCGCTGGCGCTGTCCGAGGGCGGCGACACCGCGGGCAAGCTGGAGGCGCTGAGCTGCTACCGGGACGACACGCACATTGCCGACCTGTCGGAGGCGACCGAGCCGGGCACGCGCTTCAAGGCCCGCTGGGTCGAGGTGCCCGACCGTGACGCGAAGACCCAGTCGGTGCGCCTGCAGTTCGCCAACGACCAGGTCACCCGCAGCCGCAAGCTGGAGGGCGCCTGGTGGGGCGACGGCGGCGCGTACTTCGTGGCCAGCTTCGCCCGGCACACCGACGGCAGCGTCAACGAGCACGACGGCCAGGTGTGGTTCTACGACCCGCGCACCGAGACGGTCACGCTCAAGGTCATCTTCGGCGTCAACCCCGACCCGAGCCAGGACACCAACTACGACGGACCCGACAACATCACGGTCTCCCCGTACGGCGGGGTGATCCTCGCCGAAGACGGCGAGGGCATCCAGCACCTGGTGGGCGTCAGCGCGCACGGCAAGTCGTACCCGCTGGCCCGCAACGACCTCAACGACAGCGAGTTCACCGGCCCGACCTTCAGCGCCGACGGCCGCATCCTGTTCGCCAACATCCAGTCGCCCGGCCACGTGTTCGCCATCACCGGCCCGTGGAAGCGCTCCGGGCACGCCGCCGACTGACGCCGGCCCGCCCTCCCGGCGCACGAGCCGTGCGCCGGGAGGACCCCGGTCGCGGGGAAAACCGCTCGACGGCCCTGGGCGTCACCCGCCACCATGGGTCCTGATGTACCGAGCGTAGAAGCACCTCGATCACAGCAGGGGATGGCCCCCGATTCGCGGCCATCGCCGCTGTTCAGGCTGTTCGTCATCGGCGGCGCCCCGGGCGCCGCCCACCGCCACATGTGATCGAGGACGCCAGAAAGAGGCTCTTCATGGAGCTTGACGAATACGCAAGGTACGACGCCGTCGGGATCCGCGACCTGATCAGGTCGGGCGAGGTCACCGCCGGAGAGGTCGAGGCCACCGCCAGGCGGGCCCTGGAGCAGGCGGACGCGCAGGTCAACGGCCTGGCCCTGCCAATTTTTAGGCCGGTGCTGGACCACGCCGGGGACGGGCCGTTCGCCGGGGTGCCGTTCCTGATCAAGGACCACGGGCCGGTGGCCGAGGGGGTGCCGTTCACCCTCGGCAGCCGGGCCCTGCCGGGCATCGTCCCCGGGCGCGACACCGAGCTGATGGCCCGCTTCCGGGCCGCCGGCCTGGTCACGCTGGGCCTGACCACCGTCCCGGAGCTGTGCCTCAGCTTCGCCACCGAGTCGCTCAGGTACGGGCCCACCCGCAACCCCTGGGACCTGGACAGGGGCGCGGGCGGGTCGAGCGGCGGCGCGGCCGCCCTGGTCGCCGCCGGCGCGGTGCCCGTCGCGCACGCCAGCGACGGAGCCGGGTCCATCCGCGTCCCGGCCTCATGCTGCGGGCTGGTCGGGCTCAAGCCGAGCCGCGGCCGGATCACCTGCGGGCCCGACGCGGGCGAGGCGATGCTCGGCATGTCGTACGAGTTCGCGCTCACGCGGACCGTCCGCGACGCCGCGCACCTCCTGGACGCCGTCCAGGGACCCGGCATCGGTGACAAGTACACCGCGCCGCCCCCGCGGCGACGCTACGCCGACGAGGTCGGGGCCGACCCCGGCCGGCTGAGGGTGGCGGTGACCACCAAGGCCTGGTCGGGGGCCGAGGTGGACGGCCGGGTGGCCGAGGCGGCGCTCCGCGTGGGCCACGCGCTGGAGCGGGCGGGGCACCACGTCACCGAGGCCGCCCCGGACGTGGACCAGGAGGCGGTCATGCGCAGCCTGGTGGCCGAAAGCGTGGCGATCGCCTCCACGCTGCTCCTGGCACCCAGACAGCCGGACCCGGCCCGGATGGAGGCCGTCTCCCGGCAGGCCCTGCGGGTGGCGCGGGAGTACACCGGGCTGGACCTGCTGGCCGCCTTCGACGTCCAGAACCGGGTCACCCGCTCCGCGGGCGCGTTCTTCACCGAGCACGACCTGCTCGTCACCCCCACGCTGGCCCGCCTGCCCGCGCCGCACGGCACGCTGCGCTACGACGATCCCGAACACACGCTGACGAGCTGGCTGGAGTCGCTCGACGGCTACGGGCCGTTCACGGTGCTGTTCAACGTCACCGGGCAGCCCGCGATCAGCCTGCCGCTCGGCCACGCCGACGGGTTGCCCGTCGGCGTGCAGATCGTCGCCCCTTACGGCCGCGAGGATCTGCTGTTCCGGATCGCCGCCCATCTGGAACAGGCGATGCCCTGGAAGGACCGGACTCCTCCGGTCTTCGTGGGAAACCGTTCCTAGGTGCCGAACGGCACGGTCGCCGGGGTCAGGAGGTGCCGAACGGCATCTGGCCCCGGCGACCGGGCCCCCGCGAGGCTTGATCGCATGGAAACCCTCACTTCCGGCCGTCGCGGCTACGCGGCGGCGCTGTGGGCGCTGGGCTACGGCCTGCTCGGGGCGGCGTGGGCGCTGGGGACGCCCGGCTTCCCCTGGGGCGCCTCGGACCCCGACCCGGACGGGGCGCTGTCCGTCCTGGCCGGCGCGACGCCGAGCTTCGGCTGGTGGATCGCCGCCGTTGCGCTGCTCGCCCTGGTGACGGCGCTGGCGCTGGCCCGCGGTGACGGCGGCCGCGCGCCCCTCTACCTGGCCTGGCCGATCGCCGTGCTCCTGATCCTGGTCGTCCCCGACTCCCGGCTCATGATGGGCCTGGCCTACACGCCCCTCCTGCTGGTCGCGCCGCTGTTCGGCTGGAGCCTGGGCGGCGTCACCCTCGCCGACGCCTGGCCGTGGCCGGTGCTCAACCAGCTCGTCTGCGTGCTCGGCGGGCTGCTCCTGGCCGCCGCGGCGCTGTCGTACGGCCGCGGCCAGGATGCCGCGCGCTGGTTCACCCCCGAGCGGGGGCGCCGGGCCGTGTACGTGGCGGTCGCGGTGCCGCTGGTCTACTGCCTGACCCGGTGGGCCTGGGCCCTGGGCATCCCGCTCGGCGTGACCCCGGAGTTCCTCGCCCAGGGAGAGGACGGCCTGTGGCTGGCCGGCGCGTACCTGGCGACCTTCGGCGCGTTCGGCGGCGTGCTCACGCTCGGGCTGACCCAGCGGTGGGGCGAGGTCTTCCCGCGCTGGATCCCCGGCCTGCGCGGCAGGCGGGTGCCGCCCCTGCTGGCGGTCATCCCCGCCGGGTTCGTCTCGATCGTCGTCACCGTGGCCGGGCTGACCTACATCAGGTCCACGATCGCCGGCCGGTTCACCCTGGACGAATGGGGCGCCTGGCTCCCGGAGTGCTTCTGGCCGATCTGGGGCGCCGCCCTGGCCACCGCCACGATCTGCTACCGGAATCGTCGGCGGTGCTCCGGCCTTCAGGACCCCGTTGGGGATCTCTCATCTCGCGCATCGGTGGAGCAATCGGGATAAATGGGTTCTTCGTGTTGGCTCCGGTGGAATGCCGTGTTCCCA